>NZ_CP014282.1:90000-390000 GCF_001595725.1 Bacillus thuringiensis | reverse complement strand
GATCATATGTAACAACTACACCTGGCGCGATTGCTAATGTGTTCGAGCCATCATTCCATTGTTCACGAGCAGAAGCAATTACATCCCCTCCTCCACATGGAATAAGAACTAATTCACTTAAGCCTAATACCTCTTTTAATGCTTCCATTAAAGAAGTACGATGTGTAATTTTAAGAGTTTCCTCATCTGATCCTTTTTCTAAAATATAAATATTCATATTCCCTTTTGGCCCTTGAATGGCTGGGTGAATTGTAAACTTGTCATAATCAACCATTGTAAATACTGTATCTAGATGCATAAATGCTCGGCATTTTGGAATTTCTATTGCTAACACTTTCTTAATTTTATTTTGTCGGCTAAAGAGATTTTTAGCTAAACGTTCAATTGCTTTAGCTGAAGTACGAGCAGATACTCCAATCGCAATTGTTTCTTCATTTAAAATTAGCTCGTCGCCACCTTCAATTGGAAATTTATAATCACGATCTAACCAGATTGGTACATTATGTTTTGCGAATCTTGGATGATATTTAATGATGTACTTCATGAACAATGATTCACGTCTACGCGCTGGTTCTCTCATCTTATTTATCGTTAAGCCATCGCCCACGCTAGCTGCTGGATCACGAGTAAAATATAAATTAGGCATTGGATCTAAGTAAAACGGATAGTGATCTTCCATTAATTCATATAAATGTGTCTTCTTACTTGTTTCAATTTCGTTTTTCCGTACACCGCCCATAATTTTTTGAATTAATTCTTCATTTGAAAAGGAAAGTAAATATTCTTTTAAAGTTTGATGTGCAACATTTACGTCGGCCTGTCCTTCTTTTAAAATACGATCAACAAATTCTTCTCGAAGTTTTTTATCTACTAACGCCTCAGCGGCTAGTTTTTCTAAATAAAGAACTTCAACACCCCGATTGCGTAACGTTTGTGCAAAATAATCATGCTCTTTTTGAATAATTGGTAAGTATGGAATATCGTCAAATAATAATTGCTGCAAATAATCTGGCGTCAAGTTTTCCACTTCTTTACCCGGTCGTTTTAATAAAACCGTTTGTAATTCCCCAATTTCTGAAGTAACATGTATCGGATGTTTCATTTGTTGTACCTCCTTTTAAATATGTTTGATGTCTTACAAGTACATAATAAATGCTCTGCACTTTCATCTTTGTGAAAGCATCCACATTATCATTGTGAAATATTAAACAAGTTATTTTTTTAAAATCATACGAATATGTATTTTTATAACAAACTATCTCGCTTTCTCAATAAAAAATACATATATTACGCATATATGTTGAATATTTAACTTCCTTATTTAAACAAAAATCCTGTTTTAATTTTATTAAAAACAGGATTTTTGTATCTAAATAATTAAATTTAATCTTTCTTCTATAATCTCCCTATCTGATTTCGACTGTGAAATTATAAGGCATGTATCATTTCCACATATACATCCTATTTTTTCTTTCCAATCTAACTCATCAAATAAAACACCAATAACATGTGCATTACCAGGTAATGTTTTAATAACCATTAATTGATCTACACAATCAATTTTTACAACAACTTCTCGTAATTTTTTCTTTAACTTTATATCAGTTTGTAAATGCTCTTCTGAGAAAACTTTATATATCATTAATCCTTCTTGAGAAGGTACCTTCGTTAAGTTTAACTCACGAATATCGCGAGAAACCGTAGCTTGTGTTACTAATACACCTTTTTTTGCTAACAATTCTACTAATCTTTCTTGCTTATCTATTTCATACTCCTTTACAAATTGTTTAATTAACCGTTGTCTTTTTTCTTTTTTCATAAAAGACACCCCTTTTAATATTATAGCTCGCTATAATTTTCATCCGAAAGGGACAGAAAAGAATGTTGCGGAAACGTTCATAGTTTAACTGTAAATATTAAATCAAGCTAAATAAAAAAGAGAAGAACAGCATTCTGTTCTTCCTTTTACATTGAAAATCGTTCAATTGTTTGTTTCAAATCAGTTGCTTGCTTCTCTAAATCCTTTAATAATTGATCGATTACTATCATATTTTTAGACTGTTGTAGCGTCACACGCGCCACTTCTTGCGAACCAGCTGACGTTTCTTCAGCAATTGCTGCTACAGCTTTTGTTTGTGCTCCTGTTTGATGAATGTGGCTCACTTGTTCATTCATATAACTACTAATTTGCTGAGTTGCATCGGCTACTTCCATAACACTTGATGACATTTCTTTTAAAATTAATTCCGTAGCTTCCCCACGTTTCGCCTCTTCTTTAGCTATTTTCACTTGTTCTGTCATTTTCATTGCAACTTGTTGTACTTCATCTTGCATATTCCGTAATAACTGCGATATGTTTCTTGCAGAATGATCACTTTCATCAGCAAGTTTACGTACTTCTTCCGCAACAACCGCAAAACCTCTTCCATGCTCTCCTGCGCGAGCTGCCTCAATAGAAGCATTTAGTGCTAATAAATTCGTTTGGCTAGCAATCGCACTCACAACAGACACAATATGTTCTACTTGTTTCATTCGTTCTTCTAACTTCTGTACATTTTGCATTGAATCTTCATTTTCTTTTGCCAATGTTTGAATACCTTGAATTAAAGACGTAAAAACACGAGTACTATGCCCTAAAGCTTCAACCATTTCTGAAGACAATGTATCAGACTGCTTCGCTTTTTCTTCTACTTCACTTGCAATAGACGTCGTTGTATCAACAGCAGAAACAATTGCTTGAATTGATGCCGCTGATTGCTCAGCGCCTGAAGAAATCTCTGCAAGTGTCTCAGATACACCTTGCGCTTGTCTCGTTGCTTCGCCTGTTTGTTTTCTAATCTGCTGTACTTGATTATTTGTATACGAAAATGTTGTATCAATATTTTTTACCATGCCCCTTAAGTTTCCTAACATCATATTAAATGCAACACTTAAAGATTTAATTTCATCATCTGTCTTCGGTAATGGAACATCTTCACGAATATCACCCTCAGCTGCTTTTCTTGCCGCTTCCTCTAACTTGCGAAGTGGTTTAATTAAAAATACGGCTGCTCCATATGCTAAAATTCCAGACCATACTACCCCTAATAACATAACGATAATATTATATACAGTTTGACTTACATAACTTTGAAAATAATCGTATATCACGTAAATAAAAAATATACTTGTTGAATATGTAATAAAAGCTAAAACTGTAGTGAATAGCATAAGTTGTGTACGTAATCCAAAAGAAAATGTTTTCCTTTCTTTTTCCATCTTCCCTTTCCCCCTTTTTATAAGCAATATAAATACTACCTATATATTATTATCCATATTTTCATTATAGAAGGATATAGAGATTTTAAAAATATTATTTCTTTGAATATCAAATTGCACGAAAAAAATAAAGGATTCTGACAATTTATGACTAATAACAGAAATAAGGGGCAACATTTGTAAAATATATTTTTAACTGGGGGTTTTGTATGATTCAAGTTCGAAATCTAGTAAAATCATTCGGTTCACTTGATGTGTTAAAAGGAATTGATTTAGAAGTAAAAGAAAAAGAAGTTGTTGTTTTAATTGGTGCCAGTGGTTCTGGTAAAAGTACATTACTTCGCTGTCTTAACTTTTTAGAAATGTACGATGAAGGCGAAATTCACTTACAAGGTGAGCGAATTGATCCAAAACATTCAAATTTAAATAAAGTCCGTGAAAATGTCGGTATGGTTTTTCAGCACTTTAACCTCTTTCCTCATATGACCTCACTAGAAAACATCATAGAAGCACCTATTCACGTAAAAAAATTAGAGAAAGCAAATGCAAAGGATATTGGAACTCAATTTCTCCAAAAAGTCGGCCTTCAGGATAAAGCGGATGTAACTCCTCATCTTCTTTCAGGTGGCCAAAAACAGCGCGTTGCCATTGCACGAGCTCTTGCAATGAACCCTAAGATTATGCTATTTGATGAGCCTACCTCAGCTTTAGACCCTGAACTTGTTGGAGAAGTATTGCAAGTTATGAAAGAACTTGCTGAAGAAGGGATGACAATGGTTATTGTTACTCATGAAATGAATTTCGCAAGAGATGTAGCTGATCGCGTCATCTTTATGGATGATGGAAAGATTGTAGAAGATGCTCCGCCAGCACAATTCTTTTCAGCTCCATCACATGAACGGGCAAAACAATTTTTACGCAACGTTTTATAATGTAACTTCTGTTTCAAACGAAAAGGAATACATTCATACGGTGCACAACTAATCATCCAAATAAAATATTTCAATAACATACTTAAAATCATCCGTATGATCAATATATAGGAGGGGTTTTATGAAAAGAAAACTATTAACCATTGTTGCGAGCATTACACTATGTACATCCTTCATACTAGGAGCTTGTAGCAAAGAAAGCTCTACTACTTCATCAAATGGTGAAAAAGAATTTCGCTATGCAATGAGTGGATTATACAAACCTTTTAATTATAAAGAAAACGACGGCAAACTTGTCGGCTTTGATATAGAAATCGGTGAAGCTCTTGCTAAAAAGATGAACATGAAGGCTACGCCAGTTACAAACCCATGGGAAACGCTAATTCAAGGTCTTCAAGCGAAGAAATATGATGTAATACTGGGTAGTATGGCAATTACAGAGGAGCGCTTAAAAGCTGTTAGTTTCTCAAATCCGTACTATCGCTCTGGCGCTCAAATTTTTGTGACTAAAAAGAATACTGCTATCTCTTCTCCAGAAGATTTAAAAGGTAAGAAAATTGGTGTTGTAAAAGCTAGTACCTTTAAAAATCTTGTTGCAAAATATACAGATCAAATTACAGAATATGACAGCGACATTACTGCTCTTATGGATTTAGAGCCTGGGCGTGTTGACGCAGTAATTACGGATCAAATGGTTGGTCTACGTATGATAAAAGAAGGAAAATCGAATATAAAAGAAGCGGGAAAACCATTAAATCTTGATGAAATGGGAATTGCTATTCGCAAAGATGATAAAGAAATGGTTGAGAAAGTAAATAAAGCGTTAGATGAAATCATTAAAGATGGTACGTATGAAAAGATCAGTAAAAAATGGTTCGGGCGTAATATTCTTGGTGAAGAGGAAAAAACGAAGTAAGTTAGCCATTCAAAAGATTCATAAACAGTGCCCCACTCATTAAATGTTCATTTTATGTGGGGCATTTCATTCTCTACTAAAATCTATACAATATGAGGTGAAACGCATGTTTGAAATTTTTATCTCTACCTATCCCACACTCTTAAAGGCTACCATTGTCACATTACAATTAACATTAACCTCCCTAGTACTCGGTTCATTAATTGGATTATTATTTGCTTTCTTTCGAATCTCGAATAACAAAGTTTTAAATAGCATTGCTCATATCTATATTGCTATTATTCGTGGTACACCTTTAATCGTTCAAATCGCAATTCTCTATTTTGGCATTACATCTGTCATTGTTTTCTCCCCTTTTTGGGCAGGAGCAATCGCTTTAGCAATTCATAACGGTGCATATATTACGGAAATCTTCCGAGGATCCATTCAATCCGTCGACCGAGGACAATTGGAAGCCGCTCGCTCCTTAGGTATGCCTTATCCTTTAGCTATGCGCCGGATTATATTACCACAAGCATTTCGTCTGTCTCTTCCTCCTCTAGGAAACCAGTTTATTATTGGATTAAAAGACTCTTCACTTGTCGCTTACGTAGGACTGTCCGAATTATGGGGATCAGGTTTATCAATTGCAGCAGGTAACTTCCAACAATTAGATACTTACATAATCGTTGGTGTATACTATCTCGTACTTGTTCTTCTATTTACTTACTTTGTTAATCTTTTAGAAAAACGACTACAACGAAAAGAAACTAACTCCGTCCAAGTCCATAAAAAGAACAAAACGGAAGTTTCTTTATAAGAAAAAGCAAGCCTGAGATGGCTTGCTTTTTCATTGCAAAAATATATTAATTTTTACTGATTTACTTTTTTAATACTTTCGTCTTCCTCTATATGTTCCTCACGATATGAAATATTATGAGGATCTAGTCCATTTCCTAAAGAACCATAGAAATGCTCTCTATGCGGATCCACTAATTCACTTCCTTGATAATACACACGTGGTGTATTCCATAGCGCTGCCAAAGCTTTTGTCATCGGCATCTCATGATAGCGTTCCGGCCACATTTCTTTAATCTTCTCTTTTACTAACGGATAGTATTTAGAACTCATAGCAGGAAACAGATGGTGTTCTGTATGATATGAGAAATTGAAATGTAAAACGTCTACCCAGCGCGGCACTGTTACTGACAAACAGTTTGCTAACGGATCATTTACTGGAACAATTGGATTTAAGCGGTGATTTGTTGCGATATATGCCATTACAATAAAGTTAGCAATTAACAACGGAATGACATATGCAAATAACCATTTTCCAGGTCCCATAATAAACAATAAACTAATCCAAACTGTCCAAGGCAAAAGAAGTTGAAGCCATACAGATTTTTGATTGGATGACTTGAACTCTTTTATAAAATGAAAGAACATTCGAGTCGAATGCAATGTAAATTGAATTGTTAGTGACAGAAAACTAAAGAATGAACGTACATGTAAAGGCATACGATATACCCAACTCAAAAACTTACTCTTCTTAAGTTTCTCAAGTGTCGGCCATGCATCCGGATCATTCTCTTCATGCTGTGTATGAACATGATGCGTTGCATTATGCCACTTTCTCCAAAGCTTTGGCCCTGTTGATAATGGCATAAATGCAATCGCGCCTAAGAAGTCACGAAGCCATGCCTTTCTTACAACAGTTCCATGTAAAATTTCATGCCCTAAAAATCCAAGTGAAGCAAAACATAATCCAAGAACAATCGCAATTCCTAGATTCGCCCACACATTCAATTCAAATACACCAATCGATATTAACCCCGCCAATGCCACAAGCAAATAAGCCAGTCCACCAAATAAACGAGTAGGCACTGGTTTAAATGCTTTTTTCGGCAAATGTGGTGATACACGTGCTGCATACCACCCAAACGTATGAAGCTCCTTCATCCTTTTGCCCCTTTCTTATGCCGCGCCTTGCGCAACTTACATATATCAATTCTTGTTTCCAGATTGATTTTACTAGATGATCCAAAAAGCATCTATTATAAGGAAAATATACTCACTCTATCGTCACTTATTTTTCGCTTTTATTATCAATGAAAAACATTTCTCTTTTTACTCTCTATCAACCTTTCCACATGATGAATCATAACAATAGAATTTCTATATTGTCAACACCTTTTATGACCTAGTAATAAAAGGTGGTTATATTTTTATAATCATACTTTATTTCACTAAAGAAAATGTATAGATTCCATAAGGTTTTATCCACTATATATAGACATTTTCTTAAACGCCATAGACTCTATCTCATTCAATAACTCTCTATGTAATCAACAAATAGAATCACTTGAATTTAGTTTTATATAAATCCTACTTCTTCATAATGCCCTACCTAATTAATTATATTAAAATAATTTATATCCTCTTTTAATAAAAATAGACTTCTTCTAAAACAACACACATGATTTTCATATAATATGGAAATATTAAAAGGAAAATTGTTCTAAAATCAGGAGGTTTCCGCAATGACAAATGATACATTTCCACAACTGCCGCTATCTTATTGGATTGAATCTACCGAGTTTCCTACTTTTCCTCGTTTATCCGAAAATATAAAAACGAAAGTTGCTATTATCGGTGCTGGTATTACAGGTATTACCACTGCCTATTTACTTGCAAAAGAAGGCATCGATGTGGTTTTAATTGATTCTGGTCGTATTTTAAACGGGACGACTGGGCATACAACAGCGAAAGTAACAGCACAACATGATCTTATTTATGATGAATTAATAAATCATTTCGGTGTAGAAAAGGCCCGGCTTTACTATGAATCAAATAATCAGGCTCTACAATTCATAAACGAAACTGTTCAAACATATAAAATCGACTGTAATTTCTCAAATGAAGATTCATATTTATATACAACTACTGATAACGGATTAAGAAATTTATCAAAAGAATATGAAGCTTATCAAAAATTAAATATACCTTGTGATTATGTTCAATCTCTATCGATTCCTATTCCAGTACAATCTGCGCTTGTAATGAAAAATCAAGCACAATTCCATCCCCTTCTTTATTTAAAAACACTTTTAGAAAAGTTTGTGGAGATGGGCGGAAAGCTCTACGAACAAACAACAGCTATGAATGTGGAAAAGGGAGATTATCCACAAATAATTACAAAAGAGGGCCATCATATCACTTGTGAATATGTCGTCTCTTGTTCACATTTTCCTTTTTATGATGCAAATAGCTTTTTCTTTACGCGAATGTACGCAGAACGCTCCTATGCTCTTGCAATAAAAGCAAAAATGGATTATCCAGGTGGCATGTATTTAAGTATTGATGATCCAAAGCGCTCCTTACGCTATATAACAAACAATGGAGAAAAATTAATTTTGATTGGCGGAGAGAGTCATAAAACAGGGCAAGGAATAAATACGATGCTTCATTATGAAGCACTCTATTCTTTTGCTGAAGCAACTTTTGGAATAGACGAAGTTCCTTATAGATGGTCAGCACAAGATTTAATCACTCTAGATAAGCTTCCTTATATCGGACATATTAACGAAAGAAATCCAAATATATTTGTTGCAACTGGATATCGCAAATGGGGAATGACAACTGGAACTGCTGCCGCTCACCTACTGAAGGACTCCATCCTAAAAGTCCACAGTCCCTATAAAGAACTGTATGCACCATCACGCTTCCATGCAAATCCAGATATAAAAACGTTCCTCTCCCAGAACATTGATGTTGCGAAACATTTAATTGAAGGAAAGATTGAAAATGCATTACGTAAACCAGAAGATCTCGAAGTTGGTGAAGGATCTGTCGTACATGTTAACGGTAAACGGGCAGGTGCTTATAAGGACAAAGAAGGAAAATTACATATCGTCGATACAACTTGTACACATCTCGGCTGCGAAGTTGAATGGAATAATGGTGATTGTACTTGGGATTGTCCTTGTCACGGTTCCCGCTTTTCAATTGAGGGAGACGTTATTGAAGGTCCAGCAGATCAACCGTTAAAACGAGTTGATAATGAGTAAACCAATAAAGAAGTTCAACAGGTTTCCTGTTGAACTTCTTTATTGATTATAAAACCTTTTCAGATAAATTTCGACACAGGGAGGAAAATATTAACATAAAATAAAATAATATATTCATCTACAAATAAAAGGGGGGGAATACTATGCAACCTTCAGCTCCACCTCATCTAGAATCTACAGAAACTATCTTTTCAAGCTCTATTACAAAACTTGTTGTTTTTATTTGTTGGCTAGCCATTCTAGCTGATGGATATGATTTAGGTATTTACGGTGCCGTTCTTCCAAAGCTCCTAGAAGACAAAAGCTGGGCACTTTCACCAGCTTACGCTGGCACAATTGCAAGCTATGCTTTATTTGGGATGTTTATTGGTGCTATTCTAGTTGGAACTATTACAGATCTAATTGGACGAAAATGGATGCTTATATGCTGTTTAGCGCTTTTTTCTATCACAATGGGACTAGCTGCACTTGCTCCTTCTCCCGAATTATTTGGTTTATCTCGATTTATTGGAGGAATCGGATTAGGCGGTGTTATTCCAACAGCTTCAGCACTTACTGTTGAATATTCACCAAAAAAACGACAATCTTTTATTTATGCTCTTATGTTTACTGGCTATCCTTTAGGTATCGTGTTAGGCGCTATTTTGTCTATGTTTATGTTAGAAAGTTTCGGATGGAGAACTATGTTTGGCATCGGAATGATTCCACTACTCCTCATTCCTTTCATTATTCGTTATTTACCTGAATCCATTCAATTTTTATTATCACGTAATCGCCAAAAAGAAGTGGACCAAATCCTTAATCGTTTTCAAATTGTATTCTATGCGAAAAATGAAACTTATCAAACTCCGTCTAATATACGAAAGAAAAATGGATTTCTTACTTTATTCTCAAAAGAATACATAAAAGCAACGCTACTTTTTTGGATCACTTATATAATGGGAATGTTTTTAATATACGGTTTAAATACTTGGTTACCTCAGATGATGCGACAGGCAGGATACCCTCTTGGATCTAGTTTATCATTTCTACTTATGCTAAATATTACTGCCGCTATCGGTGCATTATTTGCTGGAGCAATCGCGGATCGTATAGGAGCTAAAATCGTTATTAGCATCTCCTATCTTATGGCAGCTATATGTATTGGACTATTAACAATTAAACCATCTGTTACAATCATTTATCTTTTAATTGGTCTTGCTGGAATTGGATCAGTCGGTATTACTCAAATATTAAATGCATATGTAACCCAATACTTCCCATCACATATCCGAGCTACTTCCTTAGGCTGGGGACTTGGACTTGGCCGAGTTGGTGCAATTGCTGGCCCTATTCTCGTCGGTATTATTATGACAATGCAATATGACTTATCATGGAATTTTTACTTATTCTCCTTTGCAGGTCTTATCGCAGCTATATCTGTTTTCTTTATTCCTACAAAATAAAAAGAGCACAAACTTACTTGTGCTCTTTTTCATATGCTTCAAACAGCATGTCTCGAAATAGTTTATTTAAAATCTCAATATCGATCCCTAACCCCTTTTCAACACCTTTCACGTATTGCCCATAGTAATGAATTTGTTCTTCTAAAAATTGATTCAACACCTTAATTTTCAATCCAACATCTAATTCAGTACCTGCTTTTTTCTTTATTAACAACTTTTCAATTTCATCTAATACGCTACGTTCTAATGATAATTCTGTAATCAATCGGTCAAATTCTACAGGTGGTAAAGTTGCTTTCTCTTCTAGCCACTTACAAGCTAAAATAGGACGTAATACATAAAAGTACTTTTTCAGCTTTACATTCTCACCTTGCAAAAATTCACGATAATTTTTCGAAGCCATATGTAAATAATGATATATCGTTGCTTTTGGATCAAAATTCTTCTCACTCATCTGTTGAAGTAGTTCTGGAAAATTAGAGTTTTTCGAATAAAAAATTGGTGATCGAATCCACTCAAGTAAAGCTGGGTTCGACTTCGCGAATAGTTGCAACGCCTTTCTAATATCCCAACCACTTATATCTAAATCATCACTAATTGGATATTCAATTACATCTCGTTTGTCATGAATTGATAAATACCATTCTACCGGATGTATATAAACAAACCTAACATCATAATCGCTATCTTTCGATGGAAACCCCCAAGCACGACTCCCTGATTCCACCGCAAATAAAATTTTCACATCATTCTCTTTTTCAATTCTTTCTAACTCCAACTCGATTTTCTCTCTCATTTCATAACATCTCCATTTTTTGATTATTTCCTTGGAAATTCGACAATACACTATCAATTTTACTACATACTAAAAAAACTGTCAGAAATTACTGACAGCCCAATGAAACTTCTATTATTGCTTTTCGATTACAGTAGCAGCAATTCGTTCAAACTCTTTTTGAATCTCCTCTTTATATGCATCTACTACTGAAAAATCCATAGCAGCAATATAAATTCGTTCTAATTTATCACGAACCGATTTTGCTTTTGCTAAGAAAGACATCGCCTCATTCATTTTTGCTTTATATTGAATGGAAACATCACGAATTTCCTTCGCATATTTCTCATCCGTCCCTGGGGTAACAATAAGGGCATACATATCAATAATTTCATCACCCTCGCGACTTGGAAAATATTCATGTGGTGCAGTGCTATCAAAAATTGCAAAGCCTAATTCTCTTACGATAACCATATCAAGACTATTCGGATCAAATCCGCAATGATATACTTCAACTTCAAACCCTTTTTCTTCAGCTGCCCTAGCTAACTTTTTGAGCATCGTTGATTTTCCAGAGCCTGGGCGCCCTTTTATAAAATAACGATATGGTAACCCTTCTGTTAAATTAGGAACAAAATCAACTGCTCCTTTCGGTGTAGCAGCTCCTAAAAAACGATGTTTTACAAGCGATTGTCTCCCGCTTTTATCTGCAAATAATTTCTGGATTAGCTGATCGGTTAATTCATTTGCTTTATTAAAATCTATATTATCAATATATATCTTCTCCCACTCATCATGTATAAGCAATGCCTCTTTAAAACATGCGTAAGCAGACTGAAAAGCTTTGCTTGCTTCTGAAACAAATCTTTCAATTTCTAACTTCTGCTTCCTTAGTTTATCTGAATCCCAAGCAATTCCTAAATTTATATACTCTTCAACAACTCCTGGCATTTTGGGCTCAATTACATGTGGTGATGTCCCATCAACAATTCCTACTTTTAATTTTGGGATAATTACACCATCAACCGATTTATTGTCAGAAGAACAATGTAAAAATTCAATATCATATCCTTTTTCAACCCATTCACGACCGATTGCCTTTATTAAAGAAGATTTCCCCGTTCCTGGACCACCCTTTAAGATAAATAATCTGTCTAACCCTTTTAAATTCTCTTCATATAAATTATGAAATCCCCTAGCTGTATTACCACCAGCATAATAATTCAATACATTTCCTGTCACTGCACTCACTCCTTCGCAGCATTCTATTTACATAAGCTACAATATGCGCGTAGCTTTATTTGGGTGAATACCTATTTTGTATTGCACGCAAAAAGGAAATGAATTACAATTTAACTATCGGAAAATTCCGGTTTTAAAATTAAATACTTCTTTATCAAGAGAGGCAGAGGGACCGGCCCTTTGAAGCCCAGCAACCTCAGTTTATACAAACTGAATAGGTGCTAATTCCTGCAAAATGCATTGCATTTTGGAAGATAAAATTCAACTAGCATGTAAAGCTCACCTTTCTTGATATTGAAGGGTGAGCTTTTTATTATTTGAAAAACATATATTGGAGGTATGTAAAATGAAAGTAATTGATTTATCGCAAACATTTGAAAATAATATGTCTCAATTTCCTGGAACACCTAAAATACAACTAGAAGCTGTTACAAGTGTTGAAGAATCAGGCTATCAAGTTACAGATTTTCATTCTGTCGTTCATGTTGGCACGCATTGTGATGCTCCTGCGCATTTTATTTCAGGCGCAACGACTATCGATCAATTACCCCTAAATCAATTTGTAGGCGAAGCGATTCTTATTGATGTAACTCATGTACAAGAACGAAAACTACCTAAAGAAGTACTGCACGATGCTGATATAAGAGAAGGAGATATTGTTATTTTCCATTCCAATCTATCTACTAAATGGAATACAGAGGCGTATGAGAAAGAAGCTTTTTATCTTTCTGAAGAATTAGCCGAGGAACTAGTACAATTAAAAGTAAAATCTGTCGGTTTAGATTTTATTTCTCCTGATGAGGTAACGACAGAAACATCACCAATTCATCACATACTACTTGGGAATAATATTTATTTAATCGAAAACTTAACAAACTTAGATGCCATTCACACGAAACGTTTCTTCTTCTCAGCAGCACCTTTAAAAATTAAAGATAGCGACGGTGCTTTCGCAAGAGCATTCGCTGTAATTTTTTAAACAAACTATACAAAAAAGCAAAGATCATCATTGACCTTTGCTTCTATTTTTTTTATTTAAATTAAGAAAGAATTGCTCAACATGGGGACGTAACCAAGCTAAATAATCCTTCTCTTTCTTCTTTGTACAAGCTATTTCTTCCCCATCTACCATTTCAACAAGTTCTAGTTCTAACAGTTGCTTCGTGAATGCTAACATATTCACTTCTTCGGATGGATACTCTTCTTTTAATTTCTCCTCAATTTCCCTCAATAAAAAACCGTCACGCATCATTGCCAATGCATCAATCCAAAGTGGCGGCATTTCATATTTTTCTCCTGTAATTGTATCTTTTACAATATAATTCTTTTGCTCTTTTCGAAATTGAATCGTGTGTAAACATACAGTCGAATTTAATGTTAATTCCATCATACCACCTCTTTCATAATATCTGCATAGAAAAAAGGATGCGCGTGCACCCCTTCTTATCTTTTCATAACACTACTGAACCGCTACATGAGCAATCAATCTCATGTCGATATTTTCCTCCATTATAAACGAAGTATTTTATAAAAAAAACCCTTCTTGAAACATTTTATAAAATGTTTATATTTACACAACAAGAACACTTTTCTGAAAAATCTTTTCTCCCAATACATTAAACGGTCGGCAGAAAAATTTCTACTTTTGTTCCTACTCCTATACTACTTTGGATTGTGATACTCCCTTGATGTTCCTTAATAATTTTATATGTAATCATTAATCCAAGTCCTGTACCAGTTTCCTTTGTTGTGTAAAACGCCTTGCCGATTTTTTCTAACTTCTCATTCTCTATACCAAATCCTTGGTCTTCAACAGAAATACACAAATATCCTTGCGTTTTTTGATATGCACGGATATGGATTTCTCCACCCTCTGGCATTGATTCTATTCCATTTTTAATGATATTTAATAATACTTGTTTTAATTGCTTATCATTACCGTTTATAGTTGGTAAATTCCCATCTACTTGTAAATAACATTTAACTCTATATTGCATTGCATAACTTTCCATTAGATGCACAACATATAGAAGGATGTCTCGTATATTACACCTTTCATAATTTGTTGGCTTTGGTTTTCCTAACAACATTAATTCACTAACAAATCCATTGACTCTTTCAATTTCTTGTAGCATAATGTCGTAGCTCATCGTATCAGTTGGATTTCTTTCTTTTTGCATTTGCGTAAATCCTTTTAACGCTGTTAACGGATTTCGAATTTCATGGGCAATTGTTGTAGACATAGTCCCAATCACAGCTAAATTTTCCGTCTCTTTCATATTGTTCATCATTTCAACCACTGTTCTTACATAAGATTGAAATCGTTTTAATAAAGAATGTGAAATAATGAAATAAAATACACATAAAACAAGTGGAATTATCACTTTTAAATCTTGTAATAGCAATGTGAAAAATACGTACTTTCCAATTACACTAAAGGACACTAAATAAAAGTATTTTTTATTCACGAAAACTGGGGCAAATAAAATTAATAACATTTCTACCATACTGCCATGTTCAAAAGGTCTATCCGTTCGCAAATAAATCATTAAATTATTAACAAGATTGATAAACATGTACCCAAATAAAAATAAATATTTTACAGAATATACATATCCTCTTTTTTGAAGATATATAGAAATAGGTAATAATGCCATTACAAATATAGGCACACCTATCCCAAGACTACCTTCTGGCCAACCTACCGCTGTTCCACTAATATTCATAGCAGGATATACAAAATAATATATAGCGTCATATAAAAAGAATATAATATAGAATAATAATATAAATACCTTTAAGGCTCTTCTTTCTTCATAAATCAAGCTCTTGTATTTATTCATATAAAAACTCCCCTTGATCGATACAAAAAACTTTCATTGTTATTCTCCTTAAAGTATAAGTATGAAATTGCTTTCAGGGCAATATTTAACCTTATAATACTAAAAGGAAGGAGATCTCTCCTTCCTTTTAGTAACAACTTACATCCATCTTACCCTGTCATGTAACAATCCATCCGTAAAATTATTATGCCCCATTACAAAATCCTTCATATATAAATTTAAATACTCACCGTACTTACTTTCTGTATTTAATAACAACTCCTCGACGTAATAAGCACCTTGTTCAAATTGATCTAAAAGTAAACTGGACAGGCCCGCATAAATCCCGCACCCTACCTGAAAATACGTTGCATTCGTTTTATATTTACGAAAAACTTTGCTACTATTCATCACATTATACATATATGTCTCACTATTTTCATAAACGAGTAACACACCCACCAAGTCCTCTCCAGCAACCTCTTCTTCCGCTGGATTAAACACTTTACGATTCCAGTTCCATAAATCTTCTACTTGATCTAAGTTCTGTCTAATTATATTTGTTGTATACTCATTAATTCGGTAAAGAAAACCAACTTCCATATTAAAGTTTTTCCCTAAAATTAATACTTCCTCATGTGGCATTAAACAACCATAGAATTCTTTTTCTCCTAACTTCACTTTATACTCTGAAGAATATACATCTTCATAAAAGTAAAGAGGACGATGATGACTCATATACATCGGATAACTCCAGATCGCTTCATCTAAAAATCGCTCTACTGCCCATGAAGCATAAAGTGTATGTGGCTTTATAAGTGCTGTATCATTCAAAAATGATGTGTCATGTTCTACAATATAACATGCTCTTGGCCTTTCATTTGGTCGTTCCTTCATAAGCTCAACAACCATCCATTGAACAACACCTGGATTCATACCTGAACCTATAATCGCTTTTGTATTTGTAAATTTCTCTTTCTCCTTCTCAAACCTTGTATATCTTTCCGTAAGCTGAAAGCCGATTAAGCTGTCGTCCTGATCTACTGCTTCATTTTCCAAGGCTGAATTAATATAGCAAATTCCTAATTCATTACAGCAGCTTAATACTCTAATTGTATCTGCCCCTGAAACATCAATCACAACACTCGTACTTTTTTCTTTTAAATGTTCTTTAAATTCCACTACATTTTGAAGGTTTATCTCATATAAATATAATTGACCTTTCAAATTCGAAAACAACTCATCATAATAAGTCCTATCTTTTTGTTTTATATCCACCAAATGAAATTTGGCATTCTTTAATACTTCATAAATTGGATCTTTTTCATTTGCTATCGCTTGATTTAAAATTGCTAAAACTGCTTTTGCTGCTCCACCAGCACTACCAAGTAATGTAATCGATAACGGATTTAGAAACTGCTCCACCAACAAAACTCCTTTAATAAATTAGTTGAGCAGCTCCTTCTCAAAAAATAAATTGAATACATAAAAAGATAGCTCGTACACATTTCTTTATAAATTAGTACAAAATTTTTTAAAAAAATCACACCATAATATATTTATATTCAATTCATTTTTCCCCTCATATTCAAATCGAGCTAAACAAATAGGCTCGACCTTTTCTTCTGCATATAAAAGAAAAAGCCAGCCCTTTCAACTAGCTTACGGACAATGGACAGATTTTACATGTTGAATATTTACATACATTTTCGCATCACGTGCTTTTAATATTTCAATATGCCCTTCATCAATCTTCGCCATCTTTCCGATCTTATTAGATTCCTCACCTAAATCGAACACCATGATTTTGCCAGACATTTTAATAAGTTGTTCTTCAAACGTTCGAGCTAACGTAATATTTAACGGATTTACGGGGAGTTCATTTTTATTGAGGTCATACGGCACTTGGTTTTCTTTATACGGAATTAACCATTTTAAATGTTTTAAAGATATATATACCGTTTTATAAACCGGACTATAAAAAACAATATAATCATTCATCACACTTGTAACATAACCATGTATTGGAGCACTTCCTGCTACATAAACTTCTGTAAAAATTCCTTTAGAAGTACTTAATACTTTTCTCAAAGAAATGGAAGGGGATTCTCTCTTAATTACAGAATCAACATCTGGTTTTAATATTTCTTCGTCATATGGTCTTAAAAATTTATAGTATTGTACATGATATAAAGATATATATACATAGTCTTGTCCATTGTAAAGAACAATGATATCATTTCCTACATCTATTAATACACCTTTAAACCTTTTTTCACCGATTAATTTAACATATATATTTTCTCCAATACTTTTGTTTAACTCATTCATCTATATCCTCCTTCCTATGAATTTCTTCTTACCTGTCTTCCATTTCTAAAAAAATAATCAGGGCAAAGTTCTGTTTTAATAGTAAGTAATTCCTTTTCATACTATCGAAATAAGAAATTGTTCTTCTCTTTCCCTCATAATGCCCCTCTTATTTATTAAACATTATTCATCTTCATTCTTTTTACATTTAACTACTTGGCTCACACTCTTAATATGAGACTTAATTACATAAATAACTTCATCACAGTTTACTAGTGTAATACAGTCATGGTGTACCTCACTTAATAAACCTTCCACACACTCTGGACCGCCACGATTAATTTTTACCCACTTATACTTCAAGTCTTTTAATATATCTAAAAAAGTATCCTCATCAGAGCAGAAACATGAACTATAGCAATCGCCACATTTACTTTCTTTCACTTTCTTAACTAGACTCTTCACATGTTTTAACTGGTAATACACTAATTCACCATGAGGTAATTGTAACGTTAGATAATCTTTGCCTAACGATACGAGCTCACCTACTCGACTTTCTGGTCCACGAAGGTTTACTTTTACAGTCTCACCAACTAAACATTTAATTTGGTCACAGCATAATACGTTCTCCAATTTTGTATCCCCCTTTCTTATTATCTTCCTCTACTTGATTGTCTTTGGGCACGAGCGCGACCTGAATTATTGCTACTACTTTCTTTACTGCTACTATCGTCGCTCTCATCGCTCTCTCCGCATGCTAATGCATTATAGTTAACGCTTTTAATATGCTTTATTGCAATTAATATAACTTCTTCTTTTGCAATTACTGTCACAAAGTCACAAGAAACATCTTGTAAAATGCCTTCCACTTTCTCTGGACCACCGCGATTAATTTTCACCCAGCAATATTTGAAAGTTTGCAGTAGTGCTTCAAAGTCTTCTGCACATTCGCAATCTTCCCATTCGCAATCACTTGATCCACAGTCTTTCGCATTTTTTGTAATACTTTTTAGATGACTAAGTTGATAGTAATACAGTTCACCTTTTTCATTCTGCAATACGAAGTAGTCCGGACATACTGATATTATTGTTCCTTTTTGAGATTCTGGACCACCCCTGTTTACTCTCACAAAAGATCCAATTAAGTCTTTCAAAAAATCACAATGAAATATACTCACGAGAAAACCCCTTCCATTAATTTATAAGCTTTTGCACTGATAGTATATGTATCTGTACAGGTTACGTTCTCTATGTTTGTCCTAGCTAGAAAAAAATATGCTTTTAACATGGTAGACTACTACCTATCAAAATTTGAAGAAAGGCTAAGAACTCCTTATATTTTTGATATCTTCAAACAAAAAATCCCTTATGAAGATACATTTCTGCATATCTTCATAAGGGATTTCCCATAGTTTAATCTTCGTCTTTAACATCCATATCTTCTGGAATTGGTTCGTTCAATATTTCTTCCACTAATTGCTTATATTTCTCCATTTGTTCTAAATGTGTATTAAATTGTTCTTTATTTACTAAATATTGCTCTCCATCGAATAGCGCACGAATTTTCTTTTGCTGAATTAACTCTTCAATATACGATTTTGGTAAATTCAAATACTCCGCAGTCTCTTCTACTGTTATATACAATGCGTTCATTCCTTTATTATTTTTTCATCTATACTGTATCTTACTTTATTTTTGTAAACAAATAAAAAAGATTTTGTAAATGCAGTTCAAAAAGCAGGTAGATGCATTCCATATATTGTATAGTATTATATAGTAAGAATTTTTTAAATATAGAATGGTATTACCCATTTACACAAAGGAGAGTTAACATATGGCTACTCGTCACATCATTACAATGTTAGAAAAAACACTACAAGTTGAAACAGAAAACACAATTTCTCATTTGAATGTATCTTTATCTGATCGTTTTCTTTCTCAAAGCACAGCAATACATGAAAACAATTGTTATCATACAATTGGTGAATGGTACAAAAATCATTTCTTATTCCAACAAGATGATTTCCTTTGGGCTAAATATGCTTTCTATGACGCATATTGTGAAGCCATCAAAAAACAAGGTCATCTTACAAAACGTGTTCGCCAAATATTAGAATCATTAGCTCGAATGCATGGAAAACAGTATATTGCTTCTATACTAAATATGCCATTTCCTAATGAACGCGCTAAAGGGACAGCGTAATTTAGCCATGTTCTGCGTAAGCAAAACATAGCTAAATTGTTTTCTAGGATGCTTTACCAATAAAATGTTCATATGATATGAACTGATGAAACCGGTGTCATTATAATGATTGAAAATATAGTAAACAGGAAATCCCCCACGTACATCTCTCATCCATTTGAATAGAGAAGTATGTGGGGGTATACTTGTTCCTTATTATTTCATCATCTGCTTAATCAGTTCGCGATTTCTCTTCTTAAATACTTCATTATGAGAAGAAACCATTCCGTACTCACTTGCATCTGGTTGGATAAATTGCTTTGCTTTATTCACAGCATTTCCAGCATCTTGGAATGCACCTGCAATTAAGTGTAGTTTCCCTTCGTGCTTTAAAATATCTCCAGCAGCATATAATCCATCTACTGAAGACTCACTATTTGCATTACCTGCAATATAATAATTATCTATAATTGCAACGTCTAACTCACTATTTTCCAATAATGTAATGTCGCGTTCATATCCATGATTAATAATAACTTCATCAATAGGTAAATGAGAAATCTCACCTGTTTCATGATTTGTTAATTCTACATATTCGATCGCTTCATGATTATCACCAGCAATTAATTTTGTAATCGATGTATTAAAGAAACACTCCGCTGAGCTATTCATAAGTTGTTTTACTTGTGCTTCATGACCAGATAATTCTTCTTTTCTATACGTTACATACACTTTTTTCGCAATTGGTTCCAATTCATTTGCCCAATCAACAGCAGAATTGCCTCCACCGGAAATAATAACTGTTTTACCTTTGAAACGCTTTAAAGATTTAACTGTATAATTTAAATTCGATAGTTCAAATCGCTCAGCACCTTCAATAGATAACTTTTGCGGTTTCAATATACCACTTCCTGTTGCGACGATAACTGTTTTTGAAAAGTGTTCTTCCCCAGTACTTGTTTTTAATGTAAAAGTACCATCTTGATTACGAATAATTGATTCCACTTTTGTATCTAATACAACTTCTGGCTTAAATGTTAACCCTTGCTGTACAAGTTGTTCAATTAACTTATCACCTGTAACTGGCAATAGTCCTCCTACATCCCAAATCATTTTTTCCGGATACACATGTATTTTTCCACCTAAATGTGGTTGAAATTCTATTATTTTCGTTCTCATTTCTCTGAGTCCACTATAAAAAGCTGAATAAAGCCCTGCAGGTCCTCCACCTATCACGGTTACATCAAACAATTCTTCTCGATTCATTCGTGCTCACTCCTCAGCTACTAATCATTGATTATCATTCTCAATAAAATATAACCTGTTTCCGCAAAATTTACAATCAAAATTACTATTGACAATACACCTATATAAAATTATATTATTTAAAGAATCAATAGTGATAATCATTATCATTTTGTTAATAATTAGCAAATTTGAGATTACATCTTCTTTCATTAATATGGTTAATACTATATTATAAAATCTCATATTCAAGATTTTTAATAAATTATTTTGCTTTACCACTACTCTTTCAAAAAGATTACAGTTAAACAAATTATTGTATACACATACCATCTATGTTAAAGGAGAAAGACGATGAAAAAGTTATTTATTTCACTAACAGTTCTTTTCGTTCTTGTTATGAGCGCTTGTAGCAATAGCTCTACAGACAAAAAGAACGATGCAAAAGGTAGTAAATCAGAAAAAATTACATACCAATCTGAAAATGGTAAAGTAGAAGTTCCTGCAAATCCAAAACGCGTTGTTGTATTATCATCATTCGCTGGTAACGTAATGTCATTAGGTGTAAATCTTGTTGGGGTAGATTCATGGTCTAAACAAAACCCACGTTTTGATAGCAAACTTAAAGATGTTGCTGAAGTATCAGATGAAAATGTTGAAAAAATCGCTGAACTAAATCCAGATTTAATCATCGGTTTATCAAATATTAAAAATGTCGATAAGTTAAAGAAAATCGCTCCTACTGTAACATACACTTACGGAAAAGTTGATTACTTAACACAGCATTTAGAAATCGGTAAGTTATTAAACAAAGAAAAAGAAGCAAAAACTTGGGTTGATGACTTCAAGAAACGTGCACAAGAAGCTGGTAAAGAAATTAAAGCAAAAATCGGTGAAGATGCTACAGTTTCTGTTGTAGAAAACTTCAACAAACAGCTTTATGTATACGGCGAGAACTGGGGCCGCGGAACAGAAATTCTGTACCAAGAAATGAAATTAAAAATGCCTGAAAAAGTAAAAGAAAAAGCATTAAAAGAAGGTTATTACGCATTATCTACTGAGGTATTACCTGAATTTGCTGGTGATTACTTAATCGTAAGTAAAAATAAAGATACTGATAACTCATTCCAAGAGACAGAATCATATAAAAACATCCCAGCAGTAAAAAATAATCGCGTATATGAAGCAAACATGATGGAATTCTATTTCAATGATCCACTTACATTAGATTTCCAACTAGACTTCTTCAAGAAGAACTTTCTTGGTAAATAATACAAACATGAGGAATTCTTAATTTAAGAATTCCTCTTCCTTTATTCTATGAACAGAAAAGATGTGAAACGAATGACAAAAGATCATGAAAATCCACGTTCTATAGCTTTTACATACAAACTAATTTTAAGCTTAATTGCATTCTTTCTTATTTTTATCGTTGCAATGGTATTAGGTGCTGCAGATACTTCGATAAAAGATGTATGGTTAGCACTCACTTCCTCGGCTAAAGGAGACAAAATATCTATTATTCGAGAAATACGTTTACCACGTGAAGTTGCTGCTATTTTTGTAGGAGCTGGATTAGCCGTTTCTGGAGCAATTATGCAAGGATTAACACGAAATCCACTTGCAGATCCTGGATTATTAGGGCTATCTGGTGGAGCGAATGCTGCGCTTGCACTGACACTTGCTTTCAACCCTTCCATCAGCTATCTTTACTTAACATTAGCTTGCTTTATCGGTGCTGCAATTGGCGCAATTATGGTATTTGGAATTGGTATGGTAAAAAAAGGCGGCCTTTCTCCTCTTCGAATTGTATTAGCGGGCGCTGCAGTTTCCGCATTTCTACTTGCAATTTCAGAAGGAATCGGCATTTACTTTAAAATTTCACAAGATGTATCACTTTGGACTGCTGGGGGCGTAATTGGAACAACTTGGAGCCAATTAAAAATTATTATTCCAGTCATTTCAATTAGTATCTTTATCGCTATCTTACTAGCAAAAAAATTGACAGTTCTTAGTTTCAGTGAGGAAGTGGCTATTGGACTAGGTCAAAAAATTATTGTTATTAAAACTATTTTATTTATCATTATTATCTTACTTGCAGGTGCATCTGTAGCACTTGTTGGAAATATGGCATTTATCGGCTTAATGGTACCTCATATGGTACGCCCAATTGTCGGTCCAGATTACCGATTTGTTATACCAATGTCAGCAATTGCTGGAGCTTCCTTTATGCTACTTGCAGATACAATCGGACGTACTATTAACGCTCCATACGAAACACCAGTTGCGGCAATTGTCGCGATTGTAGGGTTACCATTCTTCCTATTCATTGTACGTAAAGGGGGAAAAACATTCTCATGATGCAATCTATTTTAAGAAAACAGCGTCTTATTATACTCGCTTTACTTATAATAATCATCACAACCATTGTAGTTGGAATGGGGCTTGGTTCAGCATCTTTATCTTATGATCGACTACTCCCAACCTTAATGGGGAAAGGGACTTTTAAAGAGGAGTTCGTTTTATACTCTTTAAGACTACCTAGAATCGTCATTACATTATTAGCTGGTATGGCTCTCGCTTTATCAGGGGCTATATTCCAAGGAATTACTCGAAATGATTTAGCTGAACCTGGTATTCTCGGAATCAACTCTGGGGCCGGTGTTGCTGTTGCTATTTTCTTTTTATACTTTCCAATAGATGTAGGTTCATTTCTTTACTTACTACCTGTAGTTGGATTTATCGGAGCATTTCTGACAGCTGTTCTAATTTACGTATTTTCATATAGTAAGTCAACTGGACTTCAGCCAATCCGATTAACATTAACCGGTATCGGTTTTGCATTTGCACTATCTGGAACGATGATTGTCCTTATCTCATCCGCAGATCGTATGAAAGTAGACTTTATTTCAAAATGGATTGCCGGAAATATTTGGGGAGATGACTGGATCTTTGTTTTAGCAATGCTCCCATGGTTAATCGTATTCATTCCATTTATTTTCTATAAAGCAAATCGATTAAACATTTTAGCATTAAACGAACCAGTCGCAATAGGCGTTGGAATTGAAATTGAAAAAGAACGCAGGTACTTATTAGTTGCAGCCGTTGCACTTGCAGCTGCAGCTGTTTCCGTAACAGGAGGAATTAGCTTTATCGGATTAATGGCTCCTCATATCGCGAAATCTTTAGTAGGTCCAAGACATCAAATCTTCATGCCTATCGCCCTTTTAATCGGCGGATGGCTATTATTATTAGCAGATACAATTGGACGAAATATCGTTGATCCTAATGGCATTCCAGCAGGTATTGTCGTTGCTTTAATTGGGGCTCCTTACTTTATGTATTTGTTGCTTAAGAAGGCGTAAAAAACACCCTCAAGATCTTTTCTTGAGGGTGTTTTCGTTTCATTCTACTGCTGCCCATACCCTTCAAACTTCTTCGCCAAATTCTCCATCTCATCTTCTGGCAATAGCTTCGGTTCTCCAACGCTTTTGGTTTGATAATAAATTTGAGCACAAAACTCAATCTCTTCTGCAACAGTAAACGCCATTTTTATATTATTTGCACCAGCAATTAAACCGTGATTTGCAAGTAGCACAGCACGACGATCAATCATGCCTTCAAAAGCAGCATCCGCTAATTGCTTCGTACCAAATGTTTCATACGGCGCACAGCGGACATTCGGACCTGCAAAAGCAATTAAATATGACACAGCAGGAAGCTCCCATCCTAATGACGCAATCGTCTTTGCGTAAGGAGAATGTGTATGCACAAGTGCATTTATATCTTCACGCTTCCTATAGTAAATAAGGTGCATATCTAATTCACTTGATGGTTTTCTCTCTCCTTCTACTACTTCACCATCTAGGTTTAATATAACTACATCTTCAGGCTTTGTTTCATAATACTCTAAACCACTTGGGCTAATCGCAACAAGACCTTGTTCACGATTGAAAATACTAATATTACCGCCTGTCCCCTTTGTTAAACCGCTAGAAATCATTTTCTTTCCGTATGCTACAATTTCTTCTCTTTCTTTTTGTAATAACATATACATCCCCCTAAGTATGAAGCTTATGATGACTGACTTTGTATCTATCTACTTACTAAAATAGCTTTTTTAAGTTTTCCGTAAATGGTGCCTTGACAATCCCTTTTTCTGTAATAATCGCTGTTACATTTTCATGTGGCGTAACATCAAATGCTGGATTATATACTTTACTTTCTTTCGGAGCAGAATATTGTCCGAAGCGATTAATCACTTCAGAACCATCTCTTTCCTCGATTGGGATTTCTTTTCCTGTCGGTGTTTTTAAATCAATTGTTGGTGTTGGTGCTGCTACATAAAACGGAATGTTGTAGTATTTCGCTAAAATAGATACGCCTAATGTGCCAATTTTATTTGCTACATCACCATTTGCTGCCACACGGTCGCATCCAACAATTACCGCATCAATCTTCCCTTGTGACATGACCATAGCTGCCATATTGTCCGTAATAACAGTAACATCAATGCCCGCTCGCTGCAGTTCTAATGCTGTTAACGTTGAACCTTGTAACCTAGGACGAGTTTCATCTGAATAGATTTTTAAGTCCCATCCTTTTTCTTTCGCTAAGTACATTGGAGCTGTCGCAGTACCATACTTAGTCGTCGCTAACGCACCAGCATTACAATGTGTTAATACTCCCATTCCATCATGGAATAACGTTAATGCATGTTCCCCGATTTGACGGTTAATTTCCTCATCTTCTCTATGAATTTCTTTTGCCTCTTCTAGTAATCTATCTTTCAACTGAGCAATTGATAAATGTAAGTTCTCCGCCGCGATTGCCTCCATTCTTTCAAGTGCCCAAAATAGATTTACTGCTGTCGGCCTTGATGTTGCCAAATATGCACACACCTTTTTGACTTCTGCTATAAAGTCTTCTATCGTACTTTGAGTAACTTCCTTAGCACCTAAATACACACCATACGCTGCCGAAACACCAATCGCTGGCGCTCCTCTTACTTTCATTACTTGAATGGCATCCCACACGCTTTCAGCTGTCTTGAAAGATTCATAGACAACCTCATTCGGTAATAATGTTTGATCTAACAAAACTAAAGAATCATCTTTCCACTGAATGGGTATTAATTGCTCTTCCATCATCTTCTCCCCTTACTTCGCGTAGTGCATTGACTGTTCTTTTAATGTTTCTACAAAACTTGTGCCCGTTCTATATTGATTCGCTCGTAAAATAAAACTCTTTGCTACTTGAAGACAAATTCGCTCCGCTCTAGCACGTGCTTCCTCATTCTCAATACAAGTAATATCTTTTACTTTCGCTAATCCAACAATACGGCGGATTAATTCCAGACCTGTCACTGCAGCTGTATCCTCTAATACAGATTGTAAATAGACTTCGTTAAAGCCTTCTTCTTTCGCCATAATCTCGGTCACATGAATATCCCAAGCATCTAAAAACTTCTTCTTAAATAAATCAATTACCTCTACCATCGTAGTTTGTAACCAATCCATATACGTATCTTTCTCAGCTCCAGATGGCATCGTTGCATCTGCATTCACCCAAGCAAACATTAAATTCGCCATTACATTCCCAACGTCATATCCCATAGGTCCATAAAAAGCAAACTCAGGATCAATAACCTTTGTAGAATCCTCTCTTACAAAAACAGAACCAGTATGTAAATCACCATGAATAAGCGCCTGTGCATTTGTCATAAAAGAAAATTTACGTTTCGCTACTTCCATACGAAGCTCTTTATCACTATAAATATGCTCCCTAATCCATCCTTCATTTAACGGAAACAGCTCATTACGCTTATTATGATTTGTAAATGGCTCAGCGTATACGAGGTCTTCTGTAATCTCACATAATTCAGGATTTATATAATTCTTCACAAGTTCCTTCTTCTCTTTATGATTCATTACAACATCCGATGTTAATAAAAGTGTATTTACCATAAAAGTAGTTAAGTCGTCAGCAAGCCGCGGAAATATTTGATGATTTATAAGTGCTGTACGTAATATTGTATGATCCGATAAATCTTCCATTACGCAACAATTCATCACACTATCAAATAAATACACCTTAGGAACAAGTCCAGGTGCTAACTCATCCTCTAACTGCAAAACATCTGATTCTATACGAATACGATTTGTCGACAACTTAAACTCATCTGAAATGCGCGCTGTATCCCCAGCTTGCTTTACGATGACAGACATGTTCTCTTTTTCATCCCAAACGCGGAACACATAATTTAAATTGCCATCACCTATTTCTTTACACTGTAACCCCTTTGCATGTTCAAACTTAGATAATTTCTCTTTCACATATGCAATCACATCGTTAGCTTCCATTAAAAAATACTTCGTGAACTTAGACATGGTTTCCCCTCCACACTAACTGTAAGCGTTTTCTAAAAGCTATAAAAAATAATAGGTTGAATTTTTTCATTCTATAAATATGTATTCTTCTTTTTGAAAGTTATATCTAGATTTTATTATATCTTGTTAGCACTTTGAGTCAATGTTTCTAACTATCATCGTAATATACTTCCTAATTATATATTTGAGATGACAAAAATTGTTCAAAAAATTTCCGATTCATTTTATTTTATTTATCACAAAATTCTTTGTAAAATAGAAGTAAGCAGTTCCTTTTCAAAACCACAACCTCTAAGAAATATTTCCTTCCTAAGAAATTAAACTTACACACTATCTCTAACATACACACTACTCTTTCAAACAATCATTGAAAATTTATAAACTTAAAGTTACCTTTCCATTCCCTGTTAGTCTTAATTGAGAATAAATATTAATTAAATTGGTATAAAGTTGGTTTATTCTCTTGACAAAATAACCACTTCTATATGATAATTAATATCGAATTAGAATTATTATAGTTAATTAAAAAATATATTTTATGAGCACACTATTTTTTGATGCTCAAAACCAACATTTAGGAGGAATTTTAACATGTTATTAATCGGCACAGAAGTAAAACCGTTTAAAGCTAATGCTTACCATAATGGAGAATTTATCCAAGTTACTGACGAAAGTTTAAAAGGAAAATGGAGTGTAGTTTGTTTCTACCCAGCTGACTTCACATTCGTTTGCCCAACTGAACTTGAAGACTTACAAAACCAATACGCAACTCTAAAAGACTTAGGCGTTGAAGTATACTCTGTATCTACAGACACTCACTTCACTCACAAAGCATGGCATGATAGCTCAGAAACTATCGGCAAAATCGAGTACATCATGATTGGTGACCCAACTCGCACAATCACTACAAACTTCAACGTTTTAATGGAAGAAGAAGGTCTTGCTGCTCGTGGTACATTCATCATCGATCCAGACGGCGTTATCCAATCTATGGAAATCAATGCTGACGGTATCGGCCGTGACGCAAGCATTCTTGTTAACAAAATTAAAGCTGCTCAATACGTACGTAACAACCCAGGTGAAGTTTGCCCAGC
Source organism: Bacillus thuringiensis (assembly GCF_001595725.1). Lineage (GTDB taxonomy): Bacteria > Bacillota > Bacilli > Bacillales > Bacillaceae_G > Bacillus_A > Bacillus_A thuringiensis_K. The sequence continues at coordinate 361,344 of NZ_CP014282.1, read as the reverse complement.
TAAATGGCAAGAGGGTTCTGCAACACTTAAACCAAGCCTTGACCTTGTAGGCAAAATCTAAGGAGTTCGATCAAAATGATACTAGATGCAGATATAAAAACACAACTATCCCAATACCTTCAGTTAATGGAGAACGATATTTTACTTAAAGTAAGCGCAGGAGATGATAACGTATCTAAAGATATGTTAGCTCTAGTAGACGAATTAGCTACTATGTCATCTAAGATTACAGTAGAAAAAGTTGAATTAGAGAGAACACCAAGCTTTAGCGTAAACCGCCCTGATGAAGACACTGGTGTCGTATTCGCTGGTATTCCATTAGGACACGAATTTACATCACTAGTGTTAGCTTTACTACAAGTAAGTGGACGCGCTCCAAAGATTGAACAAAAATTAATCGATCAAATTAAAAACATTCAAGGCGAATATCATTTTGAATCTTATATCAGCCTAAGTTGTCATAACTGTCCTGATGTTGTACAAGCTCTTAACGTAATGAGCGTTCTTAACTCTAGTATTACACATACTATGATTGATGGCGCTGCATTCAAAGAGGAAGTAGAAAGTAAAGACATCATGGCAGTACCAACTGTTTACCTAAACGGCGAATCTTTTGGAAGCGGTCGTATGACACTTGAAGAAATTTTAGCGAAAATGGGTAACGGTCCAGATGCATCAGAGCTTTCTGATAAAGATCCATACGATGTTCTTGTTGTTGGTGGCGGCCCTGCTGGTGCAAGTGCAGCAATTTACGCAGCACGTAAAGGCATCCGCACTGGTATCGTTGCTGAGCGCTTCGGTGGTCAAGTAATGGATACTATGGGCATTGAGAACTTCATCAGCGTAAAAAAGACTGAAGGTCCTAAGCTAGTAGCAAGCCTTGAAGAGCACGTAAAAGAATACGACATCGATGTAATGAATCTACAACGTGCGAAACGTTTAGAGAAAAAAGAACTTATTGAAGTGGAACTTGAAAACGGTGCTATTCTGAAAAGTAAGAGCGTAATCGTTTCTACAGGTGCTCGCTGGCGTAATGTTGGCGTACCAGGTGAAGCTGAGTTCAAAAATAAAGGTGTAGCATACTGCCCACACTGTGACGGTCCATTATTCACTGGCAAAGACGTAGCAGTTATCGGCGGTGGTAACTCTGGTATTGAAGCAGCTATCGACTTAGCAGGTATCGTTAAGCACGTAACTGTTCTTGAATTCATGCCAGAATTAAAAGCTGATGCTGTATTACAAGAGCGTCTTAACAGCTTACCAAACATAACTGTTCTGAAAAACGTTCAAACGAAAGAAATCACTGGTACTGATAAAGTAAACGGTATTTCTTACATCGATCGTGAAACTGAAGAAGTTCATCACGTTGAATTACAAGGTGTATTCGTACAAATCGGTCTTGTGCCAAACACAGACTGGTTAGGCGAAACAGTTGAACGCGTTCGCGGTGAAATCGTAACAGACAAGCACGGTGCTACAAACGTACCAGGAGTGTTTGCTGCAGGTGACTGTACAAATAATCCGTACAAACAAATTATCATCTCTATGGGTTCAGGTGCAAACGCAGCTTTAGGTGCATTTGATTACTTAATCCGTAACTAATAAAAAACAGGTGCCTTGGCACCTGTTTTTTATTACCCTAATGTATAAACTAAAAACCTCTCATTCCCATTCTTCTCATAAGCACCTGGCAATCTAACTTCTTTCTTCAGCACAAACGCAGTCTGATTTTCTAAGAAGAAAATATAGTCCTCAGAAGGATAATATAAAATAATATCCACTTCTCTCCCCGTGTTTTCTACTGAAAGCAAAATGTTATTTACTACATTCATAAACACTTGTACAGAAAATGGATTAAAGAAATAAAATCTATTATCATGTGGATCAATCTCATATTCCTGCGCTAAACAACATTGGAATTGAATTTTCCCCTTACTGTTTCGTGCCTTTCGTGCATAACGATCTCGATTATCCATCGCTTCTTTATAAAACTCTTCATTCATTTCAATTCCAACTGCTGAAGCACCACATTTATGATGAATATAAAAGTTTAATCGCCCTTTTCCGCACCCAAAGTCTACAATTCGATCGCTACTTCGTATTTCATATTGATTCAATAACTCATCTAACCCGCTATACGGCGTCGGTTCATAACGGTGATAGTGCATAGACTTGTTAAACCCTTTTTGCTCACCGACTGTTTTTATATGTAAAACTGCATCATAATATTGTTCATTCATTTGTTTTCTCCTATTAAAAAATGGTACTTATTATTATACACCATGTACTGGAGGCTCATTTTTCATCAAATTAATAGGTACGTGAAATTATATTAACGATTTTCTTAATATATCTATCGTAACTTCAAATATATCAACGATTTTTCAAATATATCGATTTACCGACAATTCACGACAAAAAAACAGGAGCTCTTTAGCCCCTGTCTTCTAACACTTTCAATACAGTTTGTTTCAATATTTCTACCCCATCCATAATACAACTATGATCAAATCTCATATACGGATGGTGTAATCCAGGTTGTAGGTCTGCTCCTAGTCCAAGCATGACAGCTTTTAAATGTGGTCTTTTCACTGTATAGTAATGGAAATCATCGCTTCCTGTCGTATAGAGGGGCCCTGTGCATCTCTCTTCCCCATACACCTCGAGAATACCTTTACGCATAAAACGCTCTGCTTCTTCGGAAACCTCTGCTCCTGGTGCAAGATCCATCCATTCGTATGAAGTTTTTGATCCCATCGATGCAGCTGATTCTATTACATGCTCAATCTTTTTCTTTAATTCTTCTAATAGTATATTACTCTCTGCTCTTACATCTAAACTAAAATGACCATTTCCCGGAATAATATTTAAATTATCACCACCAGCTTGGCATCTCGTCATTTTTACTGAATAAGAACTTTGCGGTGGCAGCCAAATATTTTTCAAACCGATATTAATCATGGAAATGACATCAATTGCATTCACACCTTGGTGTGGTCTTGCCCCGTGTGCATCCTCCCCATGAATCATACCCTCTAAAAATCCTGCTGCTCCATGGCGAATAGATGAGGCTGCTTGTTTCAAAGATAGTTCTTCAATTGGTCTTAGATGGACGCCAAATAAGAAATCAGCATCATCTACAGCACCTTTCTCCACCATCTTTAAAGCACCATTCCCCTTCTCTTCTGCCGGCTGAAAAATAAATCTAACCGTACCACTTTTCCATCTCATATTTTTCAATTGTAAAATAAGTCCCATTACAATGGTCATATGAGCATCATGGCCACATGAATGGTTCGCTTTAAATTCTCCATTTACTTCTTGCCAAAGTGCATCCATATCAGCACGAATCGCAATAACTGGATTCCCGCCTCCAATCTCAGCAATTACACCTGGACAATCATCAAATGTTCTATATGAAATTCCTTCTTCTTTTAAAAAGTCAGTAATATACGCTGTCGTTTCATATTCTTTCCAACTTACTTCAGGGTTTTCGTGTAAATACTGAAAAATCTCCGTTAAGCGCTCTTGTAGCTCTAATGTTTTCAACGTTCCAGTCTCCTTCCCACATTACAAACGATTCGGGTTAATTATACTTATGAAAAACAGATGTTTTTATGAACATATTGAATTTTAAGAAGAAAGTCAATTATTTATTTTTAAACACTTAAAAATCTTACTCTGCACTTATATTACAAACTAAACAAACAACTAGAACATTCCTTATTTTCTGTTTTTTATGTTGACGCTTACATAAACTTTTAGTTATCATAACCTAATAAACGTCTATTTTACGACAATTCTAAAAATACAAACAAAAATACGTAACAAGGAGGAACTTTATGAAAAAAGAAATACCTTTTGGAATAGCGATTATCCCTATTATCATTACCGTTGCAGTTATGATGGTTACAATTGTTGTATTAAAACAAAGCCCTCACGTTCCACTTATTATCGGTACAACCGTTGCTTCTATTGTCGCTTGGCGTTACGGTTACAAATGGAATGATCTTGAAGAAGCAATGTATAAAGGGATTCGTCTTGCATTACCTGCTATCGTCATTATTATTCTTGTTGGCTTAACAATTGGTGCTTGGATTGGCGGTGGAATCGTCGCAACGATGATTTATTACGGTTTAAAACTTTTAACTCCATCACTATTTTTAGTTTCCATTACCGTCATTTGTTCTATCGTTGCATTAGCAATTGGTAGCTCTTGGTCTACAATGGGGACAATTGGTGTTGCTGGAATGGGAATTGGCCTAAGTATGGGAATCCCAGCTCCAATGGTTGCTGGTGCCATTATTTCAGGCTCTTATTTTGGCGATAAAATGTCACCGCTTTCAGACACAACTAACTTAGCCGCAGGATTAACAAATACAGATTTATTCGCACACATTCGTCACATGTTATTTACTACAGTTCCAGGTTTAATTATTACTCTTATCGTCTATGCTCTCTTAGGAAGAAGCTTCGGCGCTAACAATATTGATGCGAAGAGCATCGATCAAACGTTACAAGTATTGCAACAAAACTTTGTTATCTCACCTTTCCTACTCATTATACCCGTAGTCGTTATGGTATTGGTCGCTAAAAAGGTCCCTGCTATACCAGCGATTCTCGTCGGTATTATTTTAGGATTTTTATCACAAGTCTTTATTCAAGGTGGTTCTGTCTCAGCATCTGTCGGTGCACTCCAAGCTGGATTTGTTATAGACACTGGAAACAAGCTAGTAGACGAACTATTTAACCGCGGTGGCTTAGATTCGATGATGAATACAGTCTCTATGACAATTGTCGCTATGACTTTCGGAGGAGTATTAGAACATACAGGTATTCTTCGCTCAATTGTAAATCAAATTTTAAAGTTAGCGAAATCAGCAAAAGGGCTTATCGCTTCTACTATCGCATCTTGTTTTGCAACAAACCTTACTTGCTCTGAACAATATATTTCAATTGTTGTCCCTTCAAGAATGTACGCAAATGCCTACACAGAAAAAGGACTACATTCAAAAAACTTATCCAGAGCATTAGAAGATGGCGGAACATTAACTTCTGTCTTCGTTCCTTGGAATACGTGCGGTGTATTTATTCTCGCTACACTTGGCGTAGGTGCATTTGAATATGCCCCTTATGCTATTTTGAATTTCATCGTACCTATTATCTCAATCATTTATGGTATAACAGGTTTCACAATTGTAAAACTATCAGACATTGAAAAAGCAGAACTGCTAAAGAAACAAAAAGCTCAACTAGAAGCTTAAAAATAGCGGTAAATTCAGTTCATATAGTGCGCGAGGTCGCCCTTGTTGATAGGGCATTTCCTCGCCGCAAATATGAGCATACCCGTAATCAACTAATTTCTTTAACAACCTTTCTGTCGATCTTCGAGTCACTTGTAAGTACTCAGAAAGGTCAGCTGCTGTAAACTTCAATGACGGATGCGATTGACTAAATTGAATGATTTTTGACAAGTTCGCCGGACTAAGCTTCGTTTCCTTCGCTATTTTCATTAGTTCCGGATTATCATTTTTCAAACTTTGTACTCTCTGTTCTTTCGGGAACGGCCCAAACAAATCTTTATCACTTGTTAGTATATAAAAACAACGATCTATTGGATTATTCTTTGCAAAACTTTGAGCAATTTTTGCATTTTGCTCCGCCTCTTTCACGGTTTTTCCATAACCAAATCCAATAGCTATCGTTCCTTCTACGCTTGCAAACAAGTTATTTATCGCATTTGTTTTAATAATCGATTCGATATCACCACGAGTTGTATACAAAATGCATGTCATTTCATCCACTTGTTTAAATGAACCACGTAGTTCTTTTGAAATGACATCTAGTTTTTCAAGCAAACTCGTTCGTAATTCTAGGGAAGAAATAATACAAGCACCAACAGTAGCTGAATAGCTTTTTGCTAACTCAGCTTTTATTTTTGCATCTTTTAGCCCATGTATAATGGACTGCGTTGGATCAATCATACGCTCTGAAGGAACACCTATTTTTTGAAGCTCATCGTAAACAGCGTGAATACTAGTTAAAGCTAAATGAGCCTCTCCAGATTGATATTTAGCTACATGAAAATCGATAACTCTATTTATCTCATCTTTACTCCACAGCATATTTTCATAATCCAACACTTGCGGACTTTCTTTTATACCGATATCATGGAACACATTTGTAATAAACGAGCGGTCTACTAAATCGATGGAAATGTTATGTGGTTGAATACTTTGATGATACATGATAGAAAGAATTGAAGATGCGACAGTTGTCTCGTCTTGCTGTAAGTATGTACTTGGAATTCGTAATTGTTCTCTTATTTCTTTTGCCATATAATAAGGTAAAGCACCTGAGAAAAAGATGACATCACAAGGCTTTAGACACTTTAATAGTTCAGAAGATTCCGCCGGATGAAGGTAAATATATGGATCAATTTCTATTCCCTCTAATTTTTGAGCAATAGGAAAAAGGTTCTCCATAAACTCCTTTGAACCAACAACTGCAATTTTTATCATCATTTTCTCTAACTCCTTATCATTAATTAACGACTATTTAACGTCAACTATATCAAATGTATAAAACTATTGTAAACAGGAAGGGGTTTCTATTCAATGAAAATTACAGCTATTCATCTTTACGCAATTCGTTTACCGCTTCGCAATCCGTTTGTTATTAGTTATGGCTCTTATTCTGATATGCCCTCTATTATCGTCAAAATGGAAACAGATGAAGGTATTATCGGTTACGGTGAAGGCGTTGCTGATGATCACGTCACAGGTGAATCATGGGAAAGTACTTTCCATACTTTAAAACATACGCTAACCCCAACTCTAATCGGACAAAATCCAATGAATATCGAAAAAATACACGACATGATGGACAATAAAATTTACGGTGTTCCAACAGCGAAGGCCGCAATTGATATTGCTTGTTTTGATATAATGGGCAAAAAACTAAATCAACCTGTATATCAATTAATTGGCGGGCGCTATCATGAAGAATTCCCTGTCACTCACGTTTTAAGTATTGCCGATCCTGAAGATATGGCTGAAGAAGCTGCTTCTATGATTCAAAAAGGTTACCAATCTTTCAAAATGAAAGTTGGTACGAATGTAAAAGAAGATGTGAAACGTATTGAAGCTGTACGAGAACGTGTAGGAAATGACATTGCTATTCGCGTTGATGTAAACCAAGGCTGGAAAAATAGCGCAAACACATTAACAGCACTGCGTTCATTAGGACATTTAAACATTGACTGGATTGAACAACCTGTTATCGCGGACGATATTGATGCCATGGCTCATATTCGTTCTAAAACAGACCTCCCGCTTATGATTGATGAAGGATTAAAAAGTTCTCGTGAAATGCGCCAAATTATTAAATTAGAAGCTGCTGATAAAGTAAATATAAAACTAATGAAATGCGGCGGCATATATCCAGCTGTAAAGCTCGCTCATCAAGCAGAAATGGCAGGCATTGAATGCCAAGTGGGATCAATGGTCGAATCATCTGTTGCCTCTTCCGCAGGATTCCATGTCGCTTTCTCAAAGAAAATCATTACGAGCGTAGAGCTAACAGGACCATTAAAATTTACGAAAGACATTGGAAACTTACATTACGATGTACCATTCATTCGCTTAAACGAAAAGCCTGGACTCGGCATTGAAATAAACGAAGATACACTACAAGAACTAACCGTCTTTCAAGACGTTGTACGCTAAAGGAGGACTATCATATGACGGTTCTATACGAAGGAACATTAAAACAAAATAACGAATCATTTCACGTTACATTACTATCACTAGAGCATATCGAGCAAATCTTATCACTACAAAACATTGTAGTTGAAGCACTAGAAGATAAAAGTCGTTTACAACCACTCTCACAAGAAGAATTTCAATACATTCTAGAAGGAAACGGCATGATGATCGGTGCTTTTATCGAAAACGAACTCATCGCATTTCGCGCTCTACTCGTCCCTCCTATCGATGATGAACATTTAGGGCTCGATATTGGTTTGCCAGAAAGTGAACTACACCGCGTCATCTATCAAGAAATCTCAAACGTTCATCCGAACTACCGAGGAAATGGTATGCAAAAAATATTAGCAAAAGTCATTATGGAAGAATTGCAAGAAGAAGACAGCAAATATGATTACGTATGCTGCACCGTTGCTCCTTTTAACATTCCGAGCTTGAAGGATAAGTTTGCGCAAGAGATGGAGATTGCTGCGCTGAAGGAGAAGTATGGTGGTAGTCTGCGGTATGTTTTTGTGAAGGAATTGCGCAGAGATAAGGAAAACGATTGGACAGATGTTCAAAGTATTCTAATGAGTGATGCTAGTGGACAGCAGGCTTTGCTTTCGGAGGGGTATCGTGGGTATGAGATGGCGAAAGTGGATGGGGATTTTGTTGTGAAGTTTGGACGATAATCTATATACTCGAAAAAAGGAGATGCCTGCTATGACATCTCCTTTTACTTTCTCTTCATTGAACATATCGATTGCAACTCCAAATATATCGGCGGTTTTCGAAATATATCGGCGCAACTCCAAATATATCAGCGATTTTCGAAATATATCGACTTACCGACAAAGATTGACAATAATTGCAACCTATACAAAGCGCAACATTAGACCGTCATTTTCCAACTAGATAAGGCTAACCAATTCTCCATTTCTTTATAATCAGGCATTATCTTCCCGACAAGACGCCAAAAAGAGCGATCATGATTTAAATGAACCATATGACACATTTCATGAACGACTACATAGTCAATTACTCGCTGTGGTGCCATTGCTAGCTTCCAATTGAATGTTAGTTGTAAATTCGAATCGCAAGTACCCCAAGTACGACTACTATCTGTAATACGAATAGAACGTGGTTTTGTCTTAAAGTTACTTTGATGCGCTTTAATACTCTTCTCTACTAAAGTTTTACACTGCTTATAATAAAATCGTTTTAAAGCTTGCTGTATTTTCTCATCCTTTAGCTCTTTTACATAAATATGTAACTTATCCCCTTCAAAAATCGCATTGTCTTGCTCAATGCTTATATCTTGGGAAATCTGTATCGGATACGTATTCCCTAAATACAAAAAGCCCTCTCCTTGATCGTAATCCTTTTCCTGTGGTCCATGCGCTCGCTCCTGCATTTCCTTACGTGTTGTCTGAATCCAATCCCACTTCTCCTCTAGCAACTGGACTAAGTATTCAACAGGTGTTCCTTTCGGAGCTTGCACTTCCACATTTCCGTATGAATCTACAAAAAGACGCACGGACTTTTTCTTCTTATAAGTTATATGAAAATTAATTGTCTCACCTAAATATGTATGTACCATTTCATCACCTAGCATAGTATTTTTACAAATAAAAAAGAGTAGGATACAAACGTCCTACTCTACCTATTATATCATTTACTGCTTTAACGAACTCATTATCCTCTATACTTTACAGCTAATCCTTTAATGAAATTCCTTGCGTATTTATCGCCGCACTCTTTGTAATTTTTATGGCCTTTTTTTCTTAACAGAGCGCCTAACTCTCCTTTTGTTACCGTAACGCCCACGCTATCTAATATATCAAGTACATCCTCACTCGTTAAAGATAGTGCGATTTTCATTTTCTTTAGAAGAAGGTTATTGGCACTCTCCTTGCTCTGTACAGGTGCAGGCTGCCCTGGTTTTGGATCTTGCTTCCCTCTTTTTAAAGTAATAAATCCATTTAAAAACGCCTCTAACATCATCATATCGCATGTTTTTACGTACTCATCTTCGATTACATCAGGGTTTTCAGGCTCGTGCTGAGGCTCTCTTTTTATTTTTGTAAGCATATCAACTACATCTTCTTTCGTTACTTCCATCCCGCCAAGTTTAAAGATTTCTACCATATCTATATCTCTTATGTCTAAAGCGTATCGTACTCTTTTTAATATATCGTTGTTGCTCATTGCCATTGGGTTTCCTCCTGAAATGTTGATTATTTATTCAGCGGTTAAAGTTTATGCTATAACCTGCTTTAAATTATCATGTTTAATCTAACCTTTTAGTTATTGTCCGCTAAATTAATACTTTAACATTTTAAAGATATGTTTTATAGTCTTACCCGAACTTTTCTCTATCATTGTATCTACAGAGCTCTTACATGTTTTTTATATGCCTATAAAAAGATTTCTCTCTTAACATTAACTAAAAGAAAAAAACAGTGCTTTGATTTCTCAAATACACTGTTCTTTTCCAGCTCTGCACTTATTTTCAACTCACTCATGTCATGCACTACATATGAAATGATTTAACTGCTTAAAAGTTAAACCGTTTCACTATCCCTAGCCTCACCAGCACTATCCTCAAACTTATCCAACAAAGCTCGCACCTCATCCGTCGACTTCGTGCTCATCAATTGATTTCTCAATTCCGCAGCTCCTGGGAAGCCCTTCACATAAATTTTGAAGAAGCGGTGAAGCCCTGTGATTGAGCGTGGCAGTACTTCTGCATATTGATCTTGTAAATCAAGTTGTAGTCTTAAAAGATCTAGATGTTCTTTGCTGCTATGCTCTCTTGGCTCTTTTTCAAAAGCAAATGGATTTTTGAAGATGCCTCGTCCGATCATTACGCCATCAATGCCGTATTTTTCAGCAAGTTCCAGCCCCATTTTACGATCAAGGATGTCTCCATTGATTGTTATTAACGTATTGGGTGCAATGCGGTCACGTAATTTTTTAATTTCCGGAATTAGTTCCCAGTGCGCATCTACTTGGCTCATTTCTTCTCTTGTGCGTAAATGAATAGAAAGGTTTGCAATATCTTGTTTGAAAATGTGCGTTAACCAATCTTCCCACTCACTTAACTCTTTAAAGCCAAGTCTTGTTTTTACGCTGACAGGTAGTCCGCCCGCTTTTGCTGCTTGGATAAGTTCTGCTGCAACGTCTGGACGTAGAATAAGGCCACTGCCTTTTCCTCTTGATGCAACGTTCGGTACTGGGCAACCCATATTAATATCGATGCCTTTAAATCCTAGTTCTGCCATACCGATACTCATTTGACGGAAGTATTCGGGATTGTCTCCCCAAATATGTGCCACCATCGGTTGTTCATCTTCTGTAAAAATTAAACGGCCACGTACACTTTTCATACCTTCTGGATGACAATAGCTATCCGAGTTTGTAAACTCTGTGAAGAATACGTCCGGACGACCAGCTTCACTTACTACGTGACGGAAAACAACGTCTGTCACATCTTCCATTGGTGCAAGTACGAAAAATGGTCGTGGTAATTCACGCCAAAAATTATCTATCATTTCAAATTCAAATCCTCTCACTATGAATACAATTTCAAAATCTCAATTTATAATTTGTGAAAATCAGCAATATTTATTTTAACTAAAATCGCTTATGAATGGTATTTTTGTAAACCAAAAAGCAGGTGGTATAGATTTTTTCTATATCAACTGCTTTCCTATTATACTAACTTAAGCCAAGCCACACACTCCACATGCGTCGTATGCGGGAACATATCAACAGGTTGTACTTCCTGTGTTTTATATCCGCCTTCTTCTAGTACTTTTAAATCACGAGCTAATGTTGCTGGGTTACACGATACGTATACGACGCGGTTTGGCTTCATGTCGATGATTGTGTTTAGTAATGCTTCGTCACAGCCTTTACGCGGTGGATCTACGACCATTGTGTCGGCAATTACGCCTTCTTTGTACCATTTTGGAATGACTACTTCTGCTTCTCCTACGCCAAATTCAGCGTTTGTCATGTTGTTTAGTGCTGCGTTTCGGTTTGCGTCTTCGATTGCTTCTGGGACGATTTCAACGCCGTACACTTTTTTCGCTTTTTGCGCTAGGAATAACGAGATTGATCCGATTCCGCAATAGGCATCGATTACTGTTTCGTTACCATTTAATTTTGCGTATTCTAACGTTTTATCGTATAGCACTTTCGTTTGTTCTGGGTTTACTTGATAGAATGAACGTGCTGAAATCGCAAATTTAATGTCACCGATAAAGTCATAAATATATTCTGATCCGTACAGTACTGTCGTTTTATCTCCGAAAATTACATTCGTACGCTTCGTATTTACGTTTTGAACAATCGATTTTACTTCTGGAAATTTCGCTGCAATTTCTTCAATAATTGCTTTTTTGTTTGGTAGTTCTGCTGTACGTGTAATGAAGACAAGCATAATTTCCCCTGTTACTTGTCCATAACGAGCCATTACGTGACGAAGTGTTCCTTTGTTACGTTCTTCGTTGTACGCAGTGATACCATGCTTTTCACAAATACGTTTTACTTCTTGAATTAATGTATCGTTTTCTTCTGCCTGAATTAAGCATGATTCCATATTAATGATGTCATGCGTTCCTTGGCGATAGAAACCAGCTACAAGCCCACCTTCACGTTCTCCGATTGGTACTTGTGCTTTATTGCGGTATACCCACGGATTCTTCATACCAAGTACAGGATGAACAGGAACATCGCCTAGTCCTCCGATGCGCTGCATAACGTCACGTACTTGTTTTTCTTTCGCTTGTAATTGTCCTTCATAAGTTAAGTGCTGAAGCTGACAACCGCCGCACTGATTATATACTGGGCATTCAGCATCTTTACGATATGGACTTTCTGTATGAAGCTTCATTAAACGACCAAATGCGAAGTTTTTCTTCACTTTAATAATTTTAATTTGCGCTTCTTCACCTGGTAATCCGTTTTTAACGAAAATAGGATAGCCCTTTACTTTCGCAACACCGGCACCATCATGTGTTAAATCTTCAAATACTACATCTATAAACTCGTTTTTCTCAACTGGTGGCGTCATTTTAGTACTCATTTTCCGACCTCTCTTTTTCATAACACTGCGTTACATTTTATCATACTTATATGGTCTTTTTCTATTGGAAGAAAAAAAGCTATTGACGATACTTCTCTGTTAATGTTACGCTACTACTAATTTAATACGGACGATGTTACCTCATATATACTTGATAATATGGATCGAGAGTTTCTACCCGGCAACCTTAAATTGCTGGACTATGGGGAAAACTAATGAATATTAGCCTATGCGCAAAAAAGGACTCATATTGATTAGCTTTCTCTCATAGATGAAAGTGAATCCATATGGGTCTTTTTTTATTTTTATTTTTCTAAAAGGTCAGACATCTTACGTATGACATAAAACCTCATTCCTTTATTTTTAGTAATATAACGAGCGTTTTATGTACAAACTTTATACGAACTTCTGAAAGGGGCAACTACATGCAATATGTAATGAGCATTATCGGTATTATTGCCGTGTTAGGTTTATGTTTTGCTTTGTCAAACAACAAAAGTAAAATCAACTTCCGTGCAATTGCAATTATGATTGGTTTCCAAATTTTAATCGGTTGGTTTATGTTTGCTACAAAGATTGGTCAACAAATCATTATTTTCATTAGTAAAGTTTTCAACAAACTAATTAAACTTGGTACGACAGGTGTCGATTTTCTCTTTAATGGAATTCACAGAGATTTTGTCTTTTTCTTAAACGTATTATTAATCATCGTATTTTTCTCAGCACTACTTTCAATCTTTAGTTATTTAGGTGTTTTACCATTCATCGTTCGCGTTGTCGGCGGTGCAATTTCAAAAATTACTGGTTTACCACGCGTTGAGTCATTCCACGCAGTAAACTCTGTATTCTTCGGTTCAAGTGAAGCATTAATCGTTATTAAAAACGATTTACAGCATTTCAATAAAAACCGTATGTTTATCATTTGTTGTTCTGCGATGAGCTCCGTTTCTGCTTCTGTTACAGCATCATACGTAATGATGTTAGATGCAAAATACGTACTAGCAGCTCTTCCGCTAAACTTATTCTCAAGCTTAATCGTTTGTTCGTTATTAACACCAGTTGATACGAAGAAAGAAGATGAAGTGATTCAGAAATTTGATAGAACTCTATTCGGAGACAGCTTTATCGGCGCAATGATTAACGGTGCGCTTGATGGTTTAAAAGTAGCTGGTATCGTTGCCGCATTAATGATCGCCTTTATCGGTGTGATGGAAGTTGTAAACTACGTAATTAGTGCAGCTTCAGGCGCAATGGGACATGCTGTTACTTTACAACAAATCTTCGGTTACGTACTTTCTCCATTCGCATTCTTAATGGGTATTCCAGCTCAAGATATTATCCCAGCTGGTGGTATTATGGGTACGAAGATTGTTTTAAACGAGTTTGTAGCAATCCTTGATTTAAAAGACACAGCTACAACATTAGCTCCACGTACAGTTGGAATCGTTACAGTATTCTTAATTAGCTTCGCAAGTATTAGCCAAATTGGTGCAATCGTTGGTACAATCCGTGCCCTTTCTGAAAAACAAGGAAGCGTTGTTTCTAAATTTGGTTGGAAAATGCTATTTGCATCAACACTTGCTTCTATTTTATCTGCGACAATCGCTGGATTGTTTATTTAATAAAAAATCACCTTTGCTTAGACAGCAAGGTGATTTTTTTATTATCATCATTTAAGAAACTGAAGAAAACTCTAATGCCTCTTCCTTATTAATAATTTCCCCCTTATATTTACCTTTCACCGAAATATCAATAATTGATTTATTTTCTGCTTCCATTTTCCCTAAAGAAAATATATATATTAAATCATCTTTTTTTAACATCCATTGTTTTCCGTGCCAAGGACCAGTTAACTTCTGTTCTGGTGACGCCAGTATTTCTCCAAAATATTCACATTCGCCTAGAGATGTTTTTACTGTATTCTTCTTCGTATTAATAACTACATATTTAAGGAGCTTTATACTTTCACTTGAAAAAATCTCTACTTCATGATCATTTTTTTTCTTAAATTTCAGCTTTCCATCTTTTGTATTAACCAATTTACTTTGATCAATTGCATTTAGTACAAACTCATACTCTTCTTTTGTAACACCGAAATTAGGGTGATATGGAAAACTTTTTTTCTCTGCATGTTCTTCTACATATTTTAAATACCATTCCATATTACTCGCTAGATGCTCTCTCATTCTTTGACCAATACTCCCTACCTTTTTAAGAGTATCTGGTTCCATCTCTAGTGTCATAATATCCGCCGTCACTTCCGCATTCATAAGATGCGATGGAATATACTCTTCCACACTATTCGCTTTACTCACTTCACTTTGGCAACCAACTATAAATAGTGATATGAAAAAGATATATATTATTTTTTTATATTTCATTTCTATTCTCCACTCCATACATTGTTCTTACTTAGTTTTATAGCGGTTTTTATTATAGTATAAAATCTTTATATTTTAATAAAATCCATATCTGTATGCAAAATTGCATATTAATAAGTCTTCTTCTTACTTTAAAATTAGCTTAAATCACTTTCCAAATTATACAAATAACAAGTATTAAATGTTATAATTTGTAAAAAAACATTGGAGGACCTTATGAAAATTCACGCCCTTTTCGATTTCTTACATTTACTAGTCTTAACGCTGAAAAGCTATTATGTATGGGGAATGCCTATCTATGTCTTCATTATTCCTCTTATCTTTGTAGTCGGTTATATTATTATTAATTCTAATAAGAAACAAAAAAATACATCTATTCAAAGTCACTAATCTATTACCTTAATAGCCTCCTAAAAATCATATTCCCCTCATTTTCTTCAAATGATATGATGAACAAGGGTATATCCCCACCACTCTTATAGCGGTGGGGATTTTAATGTCAATATGCAACATACTACACAATAGAAGGTGATTTTTATGAGAAAATACGCAGCAATTGCTTTATGTACGTCTGCCATTCTAGCAGGCTGCAATACTAGCAATGTAAGCCAAGAACCTAAAAAAGAGAAAAAGGTTCAAGAAGTAGCTATACAAAAAGAGACTCTACACGAACAAGGTAAAATTTCTTATACTCCCATCACACACGAATCTACAAACACAAGTATTCATATTACAGACTTAAAAGATTCTTTAAATGAAGTACAATATAAAATTTGGCGCACAGCTGATGGAAAGGAACGTGCTAAATCTTTTTCTTCTAAAGAAAAGGAGAAACAATTTACAATTCCTTTTGACATAAAAGAATTTGAAGGAAAACGCGGTGAGTTCCAAATTGAAGCAACAGGAATGAAAGAAGATGGGAAAACAATCCCGCTTACGAAATCTACTATTACTTTCGAACAAAAGGTTCCTGTTCTTATGTATCACGCAATCGATGATTATCATGGTCAAGGTATTAAAGACTTATTCGTATCACCAGCTAACTTTGAAGCACAAATAAAATATTTAAAGGATAATGGTTATACGCTTTTAACGTTTGAACGCTGGGGCGATATAAATAAAGTAAATAAGCCGATTTTTGTTACATTTGATGACGGTATGAAAAATAATATGAATGCATTTCGCATTTTACAAAAGCTAAAAGATGATACTTTTAAACCGGCAGCAACAGAATATATGATTGTTGATAACGTTGATGTAGAAGGAGCATTGTCTACTTCTGAAATAAAAGAAATGGTTGATTCCGGCATTTTCTCGGTGCAATCTCATACTGCAACACATGCAGACTTACCGAAAATTACAAACTATGAGGAAGAGTTAAAAGGTTCAAAAGAAAAGCTAGAAAAAATAACAGGTAAGCCTGTTATCGCGATTGCTTATCCATTCGGTCATGTAGATGATAAGGTTGTTACAGAAACGAAGAAGTATTATCAATTTGCGACGACGACAAAGCCTGGCCAATTCATTACGAAGGGTGAACCTGATGAATTGTTAAAGATGAAGCGCGTTCGTATACACCATACAACGACTGTAGAGCAGTTTGCTTCTTCAATTAAGTAAATATAAGGGCTCAACACATTTTGAGCTCTCTTTTTACTTTATATTTATATATATTTTTAGAATTTTCTTGTATTATATATAGTAAGAAATCTTTCAAATTAAAGGAGATTATACATATGTCATTTGAACAAACGTTAGAGAAATATGCTGCTCTTGCAGTTAATGTTGGTGTTAATATTCAACCTGGACAAACTTTATCAATTAGTGCACCTCTTGAAGCTGTACAATTTGTACGCCTCGTTACAGAAAAAGCATATAAATCTGGTGCAAAACACGTATATGTAGATTGGAATGATGAGACGTTAACACGCTTAAAATTCGATCTAGCTCCTGAAGAAGCTTTCGCTGAATTTCCATCTTGGAAAGCACATGCTCGTGAAGAATTAGCAAAAGAAGGCGCTGCATTTATGTCTATCTATGCAGAAAACCCTGATTTATTAAAAGGTGTAGAACCATCGCGTATCGCAACAGCTCATAAAGTAGCTGGAGAAGCAATGAAAGTATACCGTGATTACGTACAAGCAGATAAAGTAAGTTGGTGTGTCATTTCTGTTCCTACGAAAGAATGGGCTGCGAAAGTATTCCCTGACGTAGCGCCAGAAGAACAAGAAGCAAAGTTATGGGATGCTATTTTCAAAGCTACTCGTGCTGATTTAGAAAACCCTGTAGAAGCATGGAAAGAACATGATGAAACATTACATACAAAAGTGGATTACTTAAACGAAAAGCATTATAAAGCTCTTCACTATACAGGTCCTGGAACAGATTTAACAATCGAACTTCCAGAAAAACATGTATGGGCTGGTGCTGGTAGCTTAAATGAAAAGAACGTACCATTTATGGCTAATATTCCAACTGAAGAAGTATTTACAATGCCACTTAAAACAGGTGTAAACGGCCAAGTTTCTAGTACAAAACCGTTAGTATTTGCAGGTAATATTATCGATAATTTCACGTTAACATTTGAAAACGGACGTATCGTAGACTATAAAGCTGAAGCTGGTGAAGAAGCTTTAAAACATTTAGTAGAAACAGATGAAGGTTCTCACTTCTTAGGGGAAGTAGCTTTAGTACCTCATGACTCACCAATTTCAAACACAAATGTTTTATTCTACAATACACTATTTGACGAAAATGCATCTTGCCACCTTGCGATTGGAAATGCTTACGCATTTAACTTAGTTGGCGGAAAAACAATGTCTAAAGAAGAACTTGCTGAAAACGGCGCAAACGCTAGTATCACACACAACGACTTTATGATTGGATCAGCTGAGCTTGATATTGACGGTATTACTGCTGATGGCAGACATGAGCCTATCTTCCGTAAAGGTAACTGGGCGTTTTAAATCTATTACCATAAAGAAACACATTGGATAATCCAATGTGTTTCTTTATTTATTTGGTTTCAATTCAAATTTTATCGTTCTATTTTCACGCGTAAACTCCGGTCTATACGTAGCGATATACGTATTTTCTTTCGCTACGTCAAATAGCATGATATCTTGAATTTTTTCATCTGGTGCTAACTTTTTACTAATAAAGCTATCAGGGTTATTATATTCTTTAAATCTTGTACCTTTCTTATCGGTAATCTCAAATTCATAAAATGCAAAAGGTATTTCCTTTTTACTATTATTTTCTACTTTGAAAATAATCCCCAAAATCTCCTCTTTCTTTTTATCCTCATCATAATCCGGATATCCTAATTTAACTGAATCGATAGTTACTTGCAAACCATCTACGTCTACTGTCTCCCCTATTTTATACACTTTATCTTGAACATCTTCTTGTTTACTTTCATTACTATCTTTAGTCTCAGTGCAAGCACTTAAACTAAAAGCTATGCCAAAAATTAAAACAATTTGACTTACCTTTTTTAACATACTCTTTCCTCCACATAAGACAATATTTCATATGTATTATAACAAAACGCTTTACTCTTTCTTGTCATATTTTGTCGTATTAATTGCTAACTGCACAAATAGAAAAAAGCTATCTTCTACAAAAGATAGCTTTCAGGATGCCGATGAAACCTTAAGCCCAATGACACCCAAAACAATAAAAAGAATACAAAATGCTTGAAATAAACTAATATGCTCTTTAAAAAAGTATACACTAATGATTGTAATAAGTAATGTTCCAACGCCAGACCAAATAGCATAAGCAATACTTAAATGAATCTTCTTCACAACGATGGCGAACACACTGAAGCAAATTCCATAAAATACGAAAATCAATACACTTGGAACGAGCTTTGTTAAACCATTTGATAGTTTCATCGCAATTGTTCCAGCCACTTCAAAAATAATTGTAACAAGTAATAATAGCCAATATACCATACTAGAATCTCCTTCTCTGTTACCTTATAGAGATTCTAGTATACTACTTATAGTCCTAATGAAATATATTTAATTTCTAAATATTCCTCGATGCCGAAATGGCCTCCTTCACGGCCGATACCACTTTCTTTAAAGCCACCGAATGGTGCTTGTGCAACTGATGGAAGACCGTCATTTAGACCGATAATACCGTACTCTAACGCTTCACTAATTTGGAATGCTTGGCTAATGTCTTTCGTGAAAATATACGCAGCTAAACCGTATGGTGTATTATTTGCACGTTCGATTACTTCATCAACTGTTTTAAATTTCGCAACTGGTGCCACTGGCCCAAATGTTTCTTCATTCATACAAAGCATCGTATCATTTGCCAACCCAATTACAGTCGGTTGAATGAAATGTCCCTCTAACTCTGCGACCTTTTCACCACCATATAAAACGGTTCCACCTTTTTGAATAGCATCTTCAATATGTTCTTGTACTTTTGAAACTGCATTCTCATCAATAAGTGGTCCGACAGTCGTTCCGTCACCGAAACCGTCTCCTACTTTCAACTGCCCTACTGCCCTTTGGAACTTCTCTACAAATACTTCGTATACTTCTTCTTGAACGAATACTCGGTTTGTACATATACACGTTTGTCCTGCGTTACGGAATTTCGAACCAATCACCGCTTCTACTGCTTTATCTAAATCTGCATCATTCATTACGATAAACGGAGCGTGACCACCTAACTCAAGTGAAACTTTTTTCATCGTTTGCGCCGCACTAGCCATTAACTCTTTCCCAATTTCCGTTGACCCTGTAAAGGACACTTTTCGAACGCGACTATCTTCCATCCATGTATCAGCAATTGCTTTTGCACTACCTGTTACGATATTAATTACACCCTTTGGAATATCCGCTTCATGAGCTAATTCAGCTAATTTTAATGCAGTTAGCGGCGTTTGACTTGCCGGTTTCACAACGGCTGTACAGCCTGCTGCAAGCGCTGGGGCTACCTTTCTCGTAATCATAGCAGCTGGGAAGTTCCAAGGTGTAATAGCTGCCATAACGCCAACTGGTTGCTTCATAACTAAAATGCGCTTATTCAGATGAGCAGCAGGAATCATTTCACCATACACACGTTTCCCTTCTTCTGCATACCATTCAACAAAACTATTTGCATAATTTACTTCACCAAGCGCTTCTGCAAACGGCTTTCCTTGTTCCTTCGTCATAATCGCTGCGATCTCTTCTTTATTTTTATCAATAAGCATGAACCACTTTTTTAACTTCGTTGCACGATCTGCTGCCGTTAACTTAGACCACGTTTTAAAAGCTTCATGTGCAGCATCAACAGCTTGCTTTGCCTCTGTTACTCCGCCTTTTGGTACAGTTGCAAATATTTCCTTCGTCGCAGGATTATTTACTTCAATTTGTTCTTGTAGTGTAATCCACTCACCATTTATATACATCGCCTTTCTATCTATACTTACGAAAGTCGCCTTTTTATCCAATGTTTTCTTCCTCCTCTATGAACTTCTTAATTTTCCTAGTAGCAGCAGATTGACTAATTTGCAAAAACTCAGCTACTTTATAACTTGATCCATACGTTTTATACGCTTTAAGAATAATATTTCTCTCTACCTCTTCCAGCATTTTATAAAGGCTTTGCCCCGATTGTTCAACTGCAGCCTCTTGCATAGAGAGTGGCAAATCCTCTACCGTTACAACATCATCGACAGTAATAACAATTCTCTCAATTACATTCTCTATTTCTCTATTGTTTCCTTCCCACGGATATCCAACAAACATTTGTAACGTACTCGGCGCTAGTTTCACATCACGTCCGTATTTTTTATTAAAGTGCTGCAAGTAATGATAAATAAGCGGTAAAATATCTTCTGTCCTTTCCCTAAGCGGGGGAATTGCAATTGGAATGACATTCAAACGATAGTATAAATCTTTCCGAAATGTTCCTTGTTTCACCATCTCACTTAAATCTCTATTTGTTGCTGCCACAATTCGAACATCCACTTTTTTTAATTCTCTTCCGCCTATAGGACGAAATGTTTTTTCTTGCAATACTTGCAAAAGCTTCGCTTGAATTTCAATCGGCATTTCACCGATTTCATCTAAAAAAAGAGTTCCTTTATGCGCGGATTCTAATAGTCCCTTTTTCCCTTCACGATTCGCACCTGTAAAAGATCCACCTGAATATCCAAAAAGCTCTGATTCAATTAAATTAGTTGGCAATGCCGCACAATTAATTTCATAGAAACTTTCATTCTTACGGTGACTCACTTCATGTAAATGGCGTACTAATCGACTTTTCCCAACTCCAGTTTCGCCTAAAACGAGAACAGTACTATCCACTACAGATACTTTTTTAATTGTATCGACTATTTTTTGCATAGCTAGACTTTTAAAAATAAGTCCTTCATGCTCATATGTTTCTCTTAATTCTTTTTTATATGTTTTTAGCTGATTATCCATTTCCTCTACCTTTTGACGTAATTGATAGAGTTCAGTAAGGTCCCGAGAATAACTAATCACTCTTCTTAAATTTCCCTCATCATCAAAAACAGGCCTTGTACGAACGTGTAAATACTCTCCTGATTTTGTAGTTTGAACGAGTTCAATTGGCCTCTTTTTTTCAATCACTTCTAATGTCGCTGATGGATAAAAGATTCCATCCTTTTGTAGTTCTTTTACATGCTTACCCACTAACTCTTCGGCAGCTAGTTGGTAGTGCCTTTCACATGTACTATTTACACGCACAACGATTCCCTGCTCATCTGTAACAAAAATTTCGTCAAACGCATATTCAAATACATCTTTTAAATCCATTAAAACTCGTTCCTTTTCTGCAACCATCCTAGCCACCCCTAACTTCAAATCCATCGATCCACTTCACTACCTTTATTATAAAGTGAATTTTCTGTATTTAATATAGAGTCAGCTAGAATGTTTGCTATTTATCCTTCAGTTTTTAAACACGAGCTATGTTTGTTTGCTCATAACAAGCTTGCAATGATTCTTCAATTATTGTTAAACCTTCTTCAAGTTGCTCACCTGTAATAACTAAAGGCATTAACACACGGATAACATTTCCATATGTTCCTGCTGATAATAACAGTAACCCACGCTTATTTGCTTCTGCACATAGATTAGCCGTTAACGTTTTGTCAGGTGCTTTCGTCTTACGGTCTTGAACGACCTCAAATGCACACATTGCTCCTAACCCACGCACATCACCAATGCAATGATATTTATTTTTCATCTCTTCGAATCGGTTCATTACGACTTTTCCTAATTCTATCGCTCTATCATTTAAATTCTCTTTTTCTATTACATCCAGTACTGCTAATGCTGCCGCACATCCTAATGGACTTCCTGCATACGTTCCACCAAGTTCACCTGGTGCAGATTCATTCATAATTTCTTTACGTCCAATGACACCACTTATCGGTACACCAGCCCCTAATGATTTAGACACTGTAATTAAATCTGGAACGACATCATAGTGATCAATTGCAAAATATTTTCCTGTACGACTAAAGCCTGTTTGTATTTCATCCGCTACAAATAAAATGCCGTTCTCTGAACAAATGCGGCGTACTTCTTGAACAAATTTCTTACTTGGGACGATAAATCCACCTTCCCCTTGAACAGGTTCCATTACAACAGCTGCGATTGTTTCTGGTGCTACTTCCGATATGAAGAAGTTCTTAAACTCTTCAATAATAAAATCATCATACTGCTCTTCCGTTAATCCCTCTGGGCGACGGTATTCGTATGGAAATGGCGCTTTATATACTTCTGGAGCAAAGGGACCAAACCCAAATTTATATGGCTTCACTTTACTTGTCATCGTCATTGTCATTAATGTACGCCCGTGGAAACCTTTAGAAAATGCGATAATACCAGGTCTCTTCGTATATTTACGAGCGATCTTCACCGCGTTCTCAACTGCTTCTGCACCACTATTTAAAAAGAGGACTTGCTTATCGAAACTTCCCGGTGCCAATGCCGCAAGCTTTTCCGCTAATTCAATATATGGCTCATACATCATGACATTAAATCCAGTATGAATGTATTGATCGACTTGTTTATGGAGCGCTTCTTTAACCGTTGGATGACAATGCCCTACGTTAATTGTCCCAATTGCTCCTGCAAAATCAATGTACTGATTACCATCAACATCCGTTACAAGAGCACCATTGGCAGATTGTACAAACGTTGGGATGCCGTTACTTACTCCTTTTGGTACTATATTTTGACGGCGTTCTAATAAAGATGCCGCTTTCGGTCCTGGAATTTGTTCATTTACTTTAGCAAATTTTTTTGTGTTCATTGCGTACCCCATCCTTTTCTTTACATTGTTTTCTCTTTTTATTGCAAAATGTATGCCAACTTTCTTTTCTAGCATTTATCCTATATTCTTTGTATCCAGGCATAAAAAATAAGTCTATAAAGACTCATTAAGAGTCTTTATAGACTTATTTTCCTTACACATTAGACTTTTCTTTCTCCCAGAAAAACTCACCCGATTGAGAAATAAACTCTCCAACAGAATCTAACACTAAATCAGCAAGTGGTTCTAATGTTGGACGGTCTCCCGTACCAGATAGCACCCCAATTGCATAGCAATCGCCATTTTTGGCTAAATGTAAATCAGTTGGCGTATCTCCAACAACCGCAACCTCACATGATTCTAAATTAAATTTCTCACAAAACACTTCTATAATCTTTTTATCTGGTTTTTGCGCAGGGAATGTATCCGAGGCTATAATATAATCAAAAAAGTTCTCCAACTTATATTGTTTTAAAAATAATTCTGTTGGTGCGAAATCATCTGCCGTGACAACCCCTAATATAAATCCTTTATCTTTTAATGCCTGTAACACTTTCGGTAAATCTGCTGTCATTTTCATATGCGAACGATGCTCATACATAAGGGAAAATAACTTCTCACTTACCCAATGGTGCATCTCTTCTTCTCTAGCAGACTCAATATAATTACAAAGCCCCTTCGCTACATCAAGGCTTGTTCCAGCAGCTATTGCACTCCTCGGATTAACAAATGCTCCCTCTACACCAATCTCTTCTAATAAGGTCTGCCCTATTGTACTTGGTAAATGATATAAACTTATACATTCAGCTACAAGTTCTTCAGCTACTTTTATCCATATTGAATGAAAATCCATTAATGTCCCATCTTTATCAAATAATATTGCTTTTACCTTCTCCATAGCATCCTACCTCTCGTTTCTTATCTCCTCCAGTGTATCAATAAAATATGGATGTAAAATAAAAGAATTGTAAAAATACCATAAAAATCAAAATAACTCCCAATTTACAATTCATTTTAACAAAGTAAAAAAGGATGCCTTTACAGGGCATCCTCTTGATGTTCAGGAACAAATAGTTCTAAACAATGATATATATTTTCGAATTCCATCGGTGCATCTCCACCATACTCACCATCTAAATTAATCATTAGTTTATCTGGTGAATGTACTTTAATTCGGTTCGCTTGTGTATATAACACTTTTGGATTATTAATATGTTCACCACGTTGTGCTTGTGTTGCTGCTTTAATTAAATCAGCGATAGAACCTTTTTTCAGTACTAATAGGTCAAATAACCCATCGTTAATAGATGCATACGGTGCTACCTTTTCAAATCCACCTACTGAACGAGTATTCGTAATTAAAAACATCGTAATTTCTTCTTGTAGTAACTTTCCATCATACTCAATTTCAACATATGTCGGATGCAATGATGGTAACATCTCGATACCTTTTAGGTAATAAGCAAGTTGTCCTAATACTGTCTTTAACTTACTCGGTACTTCGTATGTTAATTCTGTAATACGACCGCCACCAGCGATGTTAATAAAATATGTATCGTTCGCTCTACCAAGGTCTAATGGCACTGTTTTTCCTTCGCAAATAATATCTGCTGCCTCTTCAATAGAACGAGGTACACCAATTGCACGTGCAAAGTCATTTGTCGTTCCAACTGGAATAATTCCAAATTTCGGACGGAATTCATGCCCAACTAAACCGTTTACTACTTCATTTAATGTACCGTCGCCACCAGCCGCAATAACAACATCAAACTTACGATCCGCAGCTTGCCTCGCCGCCACAGTAGCGTCTCCAGGACCCGTTGTCGCATGACAAGATGTCTCATAGCCAGCTTGTTCTAATTTTTGTAATACTTCTGGTAAGCTCTTCTTAAATAGCTCACGCCCAGAAGTAGGATTATAAATAATTCTTGCTCGCTTCATCATTTATTAGCACAGGAAATTTCTTTATGTATCGAAAAAGAACATACTGAACTTCTATTCAGTATTCCCATGCCTACCTCCTCTCATCTTGCTATCCTTCTTTTATCCCGCTCAAACAGGCAGTAAGAACCCGATTCGTGTAGTCCATCAAAAGTAAATATTCATTTCAATGGTTTTTTATTTGACTCCAAAATTTATCCCGCTATTTGCGGGCAGTAAATGCCCAATTGGTGAGGGCTAATAATCAGCTTTGGATGAACCTCCTACTGATTAAAGTTTCACTTTATTTCTATCCATTCTTCCATAAAAATTTACATATAACGAATAATAACTATCTATTATTTCATGAGATGAAAAAAACCTCTATGTTTAGATTTATCATTATTCCCACCTTTTTGCAACTATCATACCATAGTTGCTATACAAACATTTTTCCACTTTTGACAGTTAATCAAACGTTTGTTTAAACGATTTTGTCTCATTTAAACAAACGTTTGATTAACCTAGAAAAACACCCATGTACGGGTGTTTTTCTGCTTAATCTTTAAAAGTCACTACTATTATCGCTTATTAATCTCTTCAAGTAAGATTTTGTTAACAAGTGGTGGATTTGCTTGTCCTTTTGTAGCTTTCATAATTTGACCAACTAAGAAGCCAATTGCACGGTCTTTACCGTTTTTAAAGTCTTCGATAGATTGCTCATTATTATCAAGAATTTCTGTTACAACTTTACGAAGTGTACCCTCGTCAGAAATTTGAACAAGACCTTTCGCTTTAACGATTTCTTCTGGGTCTCCACCTTTTTCAATTAATTCGTTAAATACTTTCTTCGCGATTTTAGAAGAAATTGTACCTTTTTCAATTAATTGAACCATTTTAGATAAACCAGCAGGCGTTAATGCAACGTCTTTTAATTCTTTTTGTTGTTTGTTTAAGTATGCAAGTACTTCACCCATTAACCAGTTCGATGTTAATTTCGCATCAGCACCGTCTGCAACAGTTGCTTCAAAGAAATCAGACATCTCTTTCGTTAATGTTAACACGTGTGCATCATAAGCTGGTAAGCCTAATTCTGCAACGTAGCGAGCTTTACGTGCATCTGGAAGTTCTGGAATAGAAGCTCGAACTGCTTCTTTCCACTCATCATCGATGTAAAGTTCAACTAAGTCTGGCTCCGGGAAGTAACGGTAATCGTCAGATCCTTCTTTCACACGCATTAAGATTGTTTTCTTTGTTGCTTCATCATAACGACGTGTTTCTTGTTGGATGATGCCACCAGATAACAGTTCTTTTTCTTGGCGCACTTGCTCATGCTCAAGACCTTTTTGTACGTAAGTGAATGAGTTTAAGTTTTTCAGTTCCGCTTTTGTACCGAACTTCTCTTGTCCAACTGGACGAAGAGAAATGTTCGCATCACAACGTAAGGAACCTTCTTCCATCTTACAATCAGATACACCGGTGTATTGAATGATTGATTTTAACTTCTCTAAGTATGCATATGCTTCTTCTGGCGTACGCATATCTGGCTCAGATACGATCTCGATTAAAGGCATACCTTGACGGTTGTAGTCTACTAATGAACCATCAGCTGTATGCGTTGATTTACCAGCATCTTCTTCTAAATGAAGACGTGTAATACCGATACGTTTCTTTTTACCGTCTACTTCGATTTCAATCCAACCATTTTCACCAATTGGCTTATCAAATTGAGAGATTTGGTAAGCTTTCGGGTTATCTGGATAGAAATAGTTTTTACGGTCAAACTTCGTTTCCGTTGCGATTTCACAGTTTAATGCCATTGCAGCTTTCATTGCAAAGTTAACTGCTTCTTTATTTAAAGTAGGAAGTACCCCTGGGTATCCTAAGTCAATTACACTTGTTTGTGTATTTGGCTCCGCTCCGAATTCTGTTGGACTCGCAGAGAAAATTTTCGAATTTGTTTTTAACTCAACGTGAACCTCTAAACCAATAATTGTTTCTAAATTCATCTATGCTCGCCTCCTTACAGACTTGCTTTTTTTGTATGATAGTCTGTTGCTTGCTCAAACGCATGTGCAACGCAGTAAATTGTCGCTTCATCGAAGTGTTTACCAATGATTTGTAGACCAAGTGGCATGTTGTTAGCACCGAATCCACATGGAACAGAAATCGCTGGAACACCCGCTAAGTTTACTGGGATTGTTAAAATATCATTTGCATACATTGTCATTGGATCGTCAACTTTTTCGCCCACTTTAAATGCCGGAGTTGGCGTTGTTGGTCCAATAATAACATCATAGTTAGCAAATACATTTTCAAAGTCGTTCTTAATTAATGTACGTACTTGTTGTGCTTTTTTGTAATATGCATCATAGTAACCAGAGCTAAGCGCAAATGTACCAAGCATAATACGACGTTTAACTTCATCACCGAAACCTTCACTACGTGTGTTTTTGTAAAGATCTAATAAGTTATTTACATTATCAGAACGAACACCGTAACGCACGCCATCAAAGCGTGAAAGGTTTGCAGATGCTTCAGAAGAAGATAGTAAGTAATACGTTGCTAGAGCGTATTTAGAGTGTGGAAGCGATACTTCCTCCCAAGTTGCGCCCATACCTTCTAATACTTTTAAAGCAGCTAGTACTGACTCACGAGCTTCTTCGCCAACACCTTCGCCTAAGTATTCTTTCGGTACAGCAATGCGTAAACCTTTAACATCGCCTGTTAAACCAGCTAAATAGTTTCCAACTTCAACGTTTGCAGAAGTTGCATCCATGCGGTCAATACCTGAAATAGCTTGTAATAAGTATGCATTGTCTTCTACTGTACGTGTAATCGGTCCGATTTGGTCAAGTGAAGATGCGAATGCTACTAATCCGTAACGAGATACGCGTCCATAAGTTGGTTTTAAACCTACAACACCGCAATATGCAGCTGGCTGACGGATAGAACCACCCGTATCAGAACCTAGAGAGAATAGTACTTCTCCTGCTGCTACAGCTGCTGCAGAACCACCACTAGATCCGCCCGGAACGTAATCTAAGTTCCATGGGTTTTTCGTAGCGTAGAATCCTGAGTTTTCATTTGAAGAACCCATTGCGAACTCGTCCATGTTTAATTTACCGATTGTAATTGTGTCAGCAGCTTTTAGCTTTTGCACAACTGTCGCATCATAAATTGGATCGAAGTTTGCTAACATTTTGCTCGCACAAGTTGTACGAAGACCGTTAGTTACAATGTTATCTTTTACACCAATTGGCATACCGAATAATAAACCATTATCTTCAGCGCCGATTTTTGCATCTAATTCTTTCGCTTTTGCGCGTGCATTTTCTTCATCTAATGTAAGAAAAGCTTTTACGTTATCTTCAACATCCGCAATACGTTTGTAAGATTCTTCTACTAAATCCGTAACGGAAATTTCTTTGTTGTTTAACTTCTTATGTAACTCTGATACTGAATGATCAAATAATGACATCGAAATTCCCCTCCTCTATTCTAATACTGCTGGAACACGGATTTGATTATCTTTGTGATCCGGTGCATTTTTTAATACTTCTTCAACTGGTAAACCTTTTTCTGGTACATCTTCACGCATAACATTTTTCATAGTTAATACATGAGTTGTTGGTTTTACATCTGTTGTATCTAATTCATTTAACTGTTCTGCAAATGTAACAATTGCATCTAGTTGTTTTTGAAATTTTTCTGCTTCTTGATCAGTAATTGCAAGACGTGCTAAATGTGCTACGTGCTTTACATTCTCAACGGAAATTCTTGACACGGCTAGGCCACCTCCATAATATATCGTTCAATCTACAATACTATTGATGATACCAAATTTTCAGTACTTCAAGCAAGTCAACACAGAGTACTTACGCCATTTTTACATAAAAAAAGAAAGGCAAATGCCTTTCTTTACAATTTACTCTTTATCTAACGGTTTATTTTTCGGAAATCTCTCGTTATCTTCTTCATTATCACGAATTGTTTTTTGTAATACAAAACAAGACATCGTTAAAAATAATGTTCCAATTAAATAGTATCCTTTTACACTAAGCGTTTCATCTAACGTATAAATCCCAATTAGCATACCTGAAAGTGCACAAACAAATGAAGTCCATGCTAAAAACGTGAACGCTTGCGTATTACGTCTTCTCATCGTTCTCCCCCTCGTTAGCTGTATACCCATTATAGATAAGTATATTTACCATGATGGATTTTTATGTAAATTCTAGTTTTATATTTATAAATCTATCATAAAAGAATACTATTTTAAAGAAAGTTTTCTGCCTAATCTGAAAAAATAATTAAAATCATTGACAATTATTTCTATTCTACATAAAATAAAAATAAATATTACGAACCTCGAAATATACGGGAGTGGAATTAATTGTTGCAATATGAACATTTTTTAGACTTACTGCTAGATAACGCCAAGAAACTTTTCTATCCTGAAGAATGGGTAAGCCTAGATTTAACACTTTCTAAAACAGAAGTATTTTGTTTACTTTGGATGGAACGAAATACAGATATTACAATGACGAAAATTGCTGATCTTCTTGATATACCGATGAGTACAACAACGGGCGTTGTAAATCGCCTTGTAAAAAAGGGATATATTGAACGCTACCGTGATGAAAATGACCGACGTATTGTATTAATTCGGTTAACAGAAAACGGCATAATGCTCGTTCAAGAATTAAAACAAAATGCGGCCCATTACTTTAGCTTAGTAACAGAAGCATTATCAGAAGAAGAAAAAGCATTCTTACTACAAATCTTCCAAAAAATCATGGATCACATCGCTACGTCACAGCAAAAAACAGAAGAAAAGATTTCTACACCTAAAATGAAAAACATTCCGATTGAATAAAACCCTATCTGGGTTTTTATTCAATCATTTACTTCGACACTCGTAATATTCGACATTCGAAACAAAGGGGATATGAATGATGAGAATTACCTTGTATACAGGTAAAGGCGGCGTAGGAAAAACTAGCATTTCAGCAGCAACAGCAATTCGTAATTACACTCCTTTTCAGCTTATTTTCTTATCCCATTATAATTGGGATTACCTTACTACTCGCTAGCTGCTTTCAGTAATAAAAAAAGACCAGGAAAACTCCTGGTCTATTACTCTACTTAACAAACATTGGATTCTATATTATACAGAATTGGAAGGTACAGAATTATGGTTTGTTTTGTTTGTTAAGTAGATTATATGTTGAACGAACTAACAGCGGAGGGGTTCCTTCTGTTAGTCCATTAAACCCAATAATTATTTTACGATTTTTTCAAGCTCCTCAAGTGAAAGATCTACTGAAATGGAACCATCATTTGTTTCTTTCTTAATTGCATCTGTTACTTCTTTTGAATGGTATAATTCAATTACTTTTTTCAGTGTTGGATCATCTTTATCTTTCGTACGAGCTGCGAAAATATTAATATAAGGCTTCGCATTTTCATTCTTTGGATCTTCTAAGAAAATAGGATCCTTCGCTGGATCTAATCCAGCTTGACCAGCAACACCGTTATTAATAACTGATGCCGCTACATCTTTTAACACACGAGGTGTTTGCTGTGCGATAACCGGTGTAATTTTTAATTTCTTCGGATTTTCAGCAATACCACTTGGATCTCCAAATAGACCAAAGTCTTTTTTAAGCTTTAATAATCCAGCTGCATCAAGAAGTTTTAATGCCCGTGCTTGGTTCGTTGGATCGTTTGGAATTGCAATTTCTGAACCATCTGGGATTTCATTTGCTTTCTTATATTTTTCAGAGTATAAACCCATTGGCGCAATTTGCGTTGTACCAACAGCTGTAATATCTAACTTATGCTCTTTTTTAAATTGCTCTAAGAAAGCAATATGCTGGAATGAGTTTAGTTCAATATCTCCATCAGCTAGCGCCTTATTTGGCGTTGTGTAATCAGAGAACTCAACCAGTTTAATTTTAATTCCTTCTTTTTCAGCTTTCCTCTTCAAAATTTCCCAAGCGTCTCCATCCGTTCCAGTTACACCAACGCGAACTACTTTTTCTTTAGCTCCTGCCCCTATGTCTCCACTTGAACAGCCACTTAACGCTGAAACTCCTACAATCGCTGATAATGCAAATGCTAAAATTTTCTTCATTTTCTTTTACCCTCTTCCTTTTTATGATCTGCGTAAAAAGACTTTCGCAAAGTAGTTTCCTAAATTTTGAGCTACCTGTACAAGAATGATAAGTAAAACGACCGTTACGAACATAACTGATGTATCAAAACGTTGATAACCATATGTCATCGCTAAATCACCAAGACCGCCACCACCGACAAGCCCAGCAACTGCAGAAAATTCAATTAAACCAACTGTCATAAATGTAACCCCTAAGATCAATGGCGCTAACGCTTCTGGCACAAGAATTTCAAAAACAATTCTAATTGGCGAAGCCCCCATTGCTTGAGCTGCTTCAATGACTCCCTTTGGAACAGAAACAAGATTTGTTTCAACCATTCTAGCAATGCCGATTGATGCAACTAACGTCATTGGGAAGATTGCTGCTGCTGTTCCAATCGTCGTTCCGATAACACTTCTTGTTAGTGGGCTTAAAGCTACTAAAAAGATAATGAATGGAACCGGACGAATTGTATTAATAATGATATTAAGAATAGAAAAGACCCATTTATTTTCTAAAAAGTTTCCTTTTCTCGTTACATATAATAGTAAACCTAGGGGTATACCAAGAATTGTAGCGAATATAAGGGTTACAATTACCATTAAGAGGGTATCCCCCGTCGCATCTAGTATGCGCGGCCAAAATATACTCCAATCAACTCGCATGAGCTTCTACCTCCTTCAGCTGCACTTGCAGTCTTAGATGTTGTAATGCTTTTTGAATTTCCCTCTGCTCACCTTGCAACTCTACAAGAAGATTTCCAAATAGCACATTTTGAAGTTCAATAATATTTCCG
This sequence comes from Bacillus thuringiensis, assembly GCF_001595725.1. Taxonomy (GTDB): domain Bacteria; phylum Bacillota; class Bacilli; order Bacillales; family Bacillaceae_G; genus Bacillus_A; species Bacillus_A thuringiensis_K. The sequence continues at coordinate 328,951 of NZ_CP014282.1, read as the reverse complement.
TACAGTACATTTACATCGACGTTATAGTTTTTTGCGATATATGATAGTACCGGCTGTCCTGTCTCCTCACCAGTAAATGTTAGACGATAAATTTGACCACCATTTTGAATTTTCGCTAGAACACTTTCCGGTAAATGATCATTAATGACAGAACGTACAAAGTTTTGAGTCGTCTTTGTTTTTGGTTGCGTGAAAACATCAAACAGTTTTCCTTCTTCAATAACTTTTCCTTTCTCCATTACAGCTACACGGTGACAAATTTCTTTCACAACATGCATTTCATGTGTAATAAGAAGAATTGTTAAATTGTATTCTCTATTTACTTTCTTTAATAAGTTTAGAATTTCTGTCGTTATTTCTGGATCTAAGGCTGATGTTGCCTCATCACATATAAGAATATCTGGCGATGTCGCAAGTGCTCTAGCAATGCCCACACGCTGCTTTTGTCCACCTGATAGCTGCTCTGGGTAATAGTTTGCTTTATCTTCTAACCCTACAAACTTCAGCAGTTCATTTACTCTTTCTTTTATCTCATTCTTTGGTACTTTCGCTAACTTTAATGGATAAGCAATATTTCCAAATACTGTTCTTGAATTAAATAAATTAAAACTTTGAAAAATCATTCCAATTCTTTGTCTCAGTTTACGTAATTCTTTCGTGGATAATGATGTAATATCTTTATCATCTATTGAAATCGTTCCTGCCGTCGGTCTCTCTAACATATTTACTAAGCGTAATAACGTACTCTTTCCAGCGCCACTAAAACCAATAATGCCAAAAATTTCGCCTTTCTCAACTGATAATGTTACATCCTCCACCGCATGAACAGATTGCCCAGCTGATTCATACACTTTACTTACATTGTTAAAAGAAATCATTTTTTCCCCTCCTATATGCTGTAAAAACTTGAAGCAGAGCTTTCGAGGTAAAATAAAAAGTGCCCTCCTTCTTATCAACCATAAAGATAAGAAGGAGAGCACTTATATGTACTCGTTCACATCTTCTCATCTTCCAAGCCTTTATATGGCTTGCTGGAGTTAGCACGGTATTAAAAAAACCCGTTGCTGAGGTATCGTAGGGCCAGTCCCTCCACCTCTCTGGATAAGAATGTATCGATTTAATTGTCGTTTAATTAATTCTCATTATAGAACTCAGAATAATAAGAGTCAATACATTTTTTAGAAAAATATTAATTATTCCTTTATTAAAATTTTCAGATGAAAATTCATGAGAAAATAGTAACTTTCAAGGTTATTTAAAATTCTTTTTCCTCATATTTTTAAACAGGAGAATCCTCTCTACGAATTGAATAAATTTATTTGAATATGAAACTCGGAGGAAGATAAATATATGAAAACAGCTCTTTTACTCGTCGATATTCAAAACGATTATTTTCCAAATGGAAAGATGGAATTGCGTAATCCAGTAGAAGCAAGCGAATATGCTAATCAGTTATTACAACACTTTAGAACAAACAACGAACCTATTTTTCATATCCAACACGTAGCTATAAAAGATGACGCTACTTTTTTCCTACCTAATACAGAAGGTGTACATATTCACGAAAGCGTACGTCCACTTAGAGAAGAAACAGTTATAGTCAAACATTATCCAAATAGCTTCCGAGAAACTAATCTTCTAGAGCAATTAAAACGTTTAGATATTGAACATGTCGTTGTATGCGGGATGATGACTCATATGTGTATTGATGCTACAGTAAGGGCTGCATTCGATTTTGACTTTCAATGTACCGTTATACATGATGCTTGTGCTACAAAAGACCTTTCTTTTAAGAACGCTACTATACCAGCTGTTTATATTCACAATACAATTTTAGCTAGTTTAAATGGTGTATATGCAAATGTAATAAGCACGAAAGAATTTTTAGCTACATAAAAAAAACACTCCTTTCAGTGAGCAAAACCGAAAGGAGTGTTCCTTGTCGAACCATAGATTTTCTTTCAAATTGTATTATACAGGAAATTCTCAAAATGAATACTAAAAAAAATGACTAATAAGTCAACTTTTCTCATCATTTTATTTCTGTTCACATGTTTATCCCGCTATTAATAGGTTTTAGCTCATTCCTTTCGAACGATAGTAATATATAGGATTTCAATTTTAAAAGGAGCTCTTCACATTCTGTGAAGAGCTCCTCTACTATTTCTTATAAAGTTTCAGAAGTAGTTTTTGCTTGCATGTGAAGTGCTAAGTAATCAGGTCCACCAGCTTTAGAGTCTGTACCAGACATGTTAAAGCCACCGAATGGTTGGTATCCTACGATTGCACCAGTACATCCACGGTTGAAGTATAAGTTACCTACGTGGAAGTCTTCACGTGCTTTTTCAATATGGTCACGGTTGTTAGAGATAACTGCTCCTGTTAAACCGTATTCTGTATTGTTTGCAATTGCAAGTGCATGATCGAAGTCTTTCGCTTTACAGAATGCTACTACTGGTCCGAAGATTTCTTCTTTCATTAAGCGAGCATCTTCTGCAACGTCAGCAACGATTGTTGGTTGGATGAACCAGCCTTTAGAATCGTCTCCTTCGCCACCTGCTAAGATTCTACCTTCTTCTTTACCAATTGCAACATAGCTCATTACTTTATCGAATGCAGCTTGGTCATTAACAGGACCCATGTTTGTACCTAATACTGCTGGGTTAGCAACTGTTAATTCTTTTGTTAATTCAACAGCACGATTTAATACGTGATCGTATACATCTTCATGGATTACTGCACGAGAACATGCAGAACATTTTTGTCCTGAGAATCCGAATGCTGATGCAACGATAGACTTAGCTGCTAATTCAAGATCTGCTTCTTTATCAACAACGATTGTATCTTTACCGCCCATTTCAGCGATAACGCGTTTTAACCAAATTTGTCCTGGGTTTACTTTCGCTGCACGCTCATAGATACGGATACCTACATCACGAGATCCCGTGAAGCTTACGAAACGTGTACGAGGATGATCTACTAAGTAGTCACCAACTTCAGAACCGTTACCTGGAACGAAGTTTACTACGCCAGCTGGTAATCCAGCTTCTTCCAATACTTCCATAAATTTCGCTGCTACTACAGGAGTTGTACTAGCTGGTTTTAGTAATACTGTGTTACCAGAAACTAAAGCAGCTGTTGTCATACCTGCCATAATTGCGAATGGGAAGTTCCAAGGAGAAATGATAACACCTACTCCTAATGGAATGTAAGAGAAACGATTATATTCAATTGGACGGCTTTCTACTGGAATACCGTCTTTTAATTTTAACATTTGACGACCATAATATTCCATAAAGTCGATTGCTTCTGCTGTATCAGCATCTGCCTCATTCCATGGCTTACCTGCTTCTTTTACAAGAATAGCAGAGAATTCATGTTTTCTGCGACGAACGATTGCTGCAGCACGGAATAAAATGTCTGCACGCATTTCTGGCTTTGATTTTCTCCAAGTTTGGAATGTTTCATCCGCTACTTGCATTGCTTTTTCAGCTAACTCACGGCTTGCTTTTGAAACACGACCAACAAGTTCCTCTTTATTTGCAGGGTTTACAGAAACAATTTTGTCTTCTGTAGTGATTTTTTCTCCCCCAATAATTAATGGATAGTCTTGTCCAAGATAAGATTCTACTTTCTTTAAACCTTCTTCAAACGCTAATTTGTTAGCCTCCACTGAAAAATCTGTAAATGGCTCATGTTTGTATGCTACTACCATTCTTTTTAGCCTCCCCTTAGAAAAACGTTTACATTTTACAACATTATTCTACACGATAATTTAGATTTATTCAAATATTCCTAGACTTATATTTTAAAAATTAATAAATTTTTAAAATATAATAAAAAAAGAGATCCATACATGGGTATGAATCTACAAAATATGAGTATATTCCAAAACATTTTTTCCAATCAATAATATGGTAACTAATAAAAATAAAGTCCTCACATATCCAACACCTTTTTGAACCGCAAACTTCGATCCAAAATAAGCACCTAAGATCATTGATAATCCCATGATAATACCGTATTCAAAATGAATTATGTCTAAAAATAAAAAAGTAATTAAAGATACAATATTACTAACAAAATTCAAAAGTTTTCCAGATGCTGCTGCTTGAATAAAATCCAAGCCAATTAATAAAAATGCAAAAATTAAAAACGACCCTGTCCCTGGTCCAAAAAATCCATCATAAAATCCTATCATTAAAATAACAAAGAAAAATATTAATGTTTTTCTTTGCGTCATCTTCTTATAGGTAGACACACTTCCCCAATTCTTTTTTGCAATAATATAAATAGCAATAAATACCAACATTACAAGTACTAATGGGCGTAAAATATCCGATGGAATAAATTTTACTACTAAAGCGCCTGCCACAGCTCCAACAATAGTTAACGGGATTAACTTTCCTACAATTTTAAAATCAACTTTTCCTGATCGAATGAAATACATCGCACTCGTAAATGTCCCCATTGTTGCCGCTAATTTATTCGTTGCAATTGCCGAAGCTGGCGATAGGCCAACAAACATAAGTGCAGGAAGCGAAATTAACCCTCCTCCTCCAACAACGGAATCAATAAAAGCTACTAAAAAACCGAATGCAATTAATAAAATAATGACTTGAAAACTTAATTCGTCCATGAGCTTTACCCCTTCCCCCTATTTTTTACAACATTTTAAATTATAACAAAATTACATAAGAAAAAAAGCTGTTCCATAGAGGAACAGCCTTCATATTTAATCTAAAATTTTCACAAGTGGTTCATCTTTTTTTGCTTCACGTATAATAATAGCTTCTGGGCGTTCTACAGATTTAATCGTTACTTGTACTTTCATATAATTCGGGAAGTATTCCATAACAAGCCCTGCCACATATTGTGTAAAACCAACTATTTCAGCTTTTCCATTAAACTGGACAGGAATATCAAGCTTCATTTCTCTTAATTCATCATCTCTATACATACCAGTACCAATAACAGCTGTATAGTCTCCTTGGAAATAATCGCTTAGTTTCGCCTTAAAGTTGGATACTCTTGCAAGATCTTCACGTTTATTATCTGTTTTCGCTTGCTCTGATGGGAACAAATAATATTTTTCATTAATTTGTTTCCAATCTTCAACCGTTTCACTACCTTTTTCGACATTTGCATAAGAAACAAAATTACCTGGCACGAGCGAAGACTTTGGAGCTTGGCGATAAATCGCAAATGTTATCGGAATATTTTTTGTTTCAGGTTCTTTTTGATGTATGACTTTCAAAATTTCTTGCGCCATTTTTTTCCCTTCAGCTAACATCTTTTCATCTGGGATTGCAGCTTCACGTGGGTAACCATGCTCTTCGTTAAAATATTGAACAGAATTCATCGCTAATCCAACTACCATACCAACACGTTCCTCGTCGTTATCGCCTTTTTTCACATAATAATCATGCTCTAAAATATTTGAAATATATATTGGATTTTTTTTATTTTTCACTTCTAGTGATTCGGATCCTGTTCCTAAGGCAGGATTTAATCCTATATTAGGAAATTTAACTGCATCTTTTTTTAATTTTTCCTCTAGTTCCTTTTGTTCAGCATCTGTACGTTTTCTTTTAACAAGCATCTGTATAGTTTGAGTATCTAGAGCTTTTCCGCCTTTTAAAAAATTATCTTTCGTACTAAATGATTCTTTTGCAATTCGCATTAATCCTGTTTCAAATTCATCTATATCAAGGCGACTATTTAACCCTTGCACCACTAAACCACGTGCCTTTCCACCATCAAATGGAATAGTCGTCTTATAATATTCATCCGAAATAGCGTATTTTGGAACAACTGATTGTTCTTTTGCTTTCCCCGATTTCCCAGCCACTTTTTCATCTTTGTCGGCACCTGCACTACACCCACTTACAAGTAGGCCAAGGCTTAATACCGCTAATGCTATTTTTTTCATGGTAAGTTTGCACCTCTTACTTATTTAGCTCTTGTAAGAACCTCTCTTCATTCCAAACCTCAACATTATGTTTCTCCGCTTGTGCTAATTTCGAACCAGCTGCTTCACCTGCAACAACCAAATCCGTACTCTTACTAACACTTCCTGTTACTTTTCCACCTAATGCCTCAATCTTCTTCTTCGCTTCACTTCGTCCCATAACTTCTAGCTTACCTGTTAAAACAACCGTTTTTCCTGCGAAGTAAGATTCAACATTTTGTAAATCTGCAATTTTTATACCTTTGTATGTCATATTCACGCCATACTCTTTAAACTGCTGTAATAACTCTAATACATCTTCATTATCAAAATATGTCACAACAGATTGAGCCATTTTTTCGCCAATTTCATTAATTGCTTTTAGTTCTTCTTCCGTTGCTTTTACAAGCTCATCCATCGTTTCAAAGTGCTCTGCAAATGTACGTGCTGCTTTCGCTCCAACGTGGCGAATTCCAAGACCAAATAATAATCGCTCTAACGAGTTTTCTTTAGAATTTTCAATTGCTTGTATTAAGTTTGTTGCTGATTTTTCACCAAAACGTTCTAACTGTAATAATTGCTCTTTCGTCAATGCATATAAATCAGCAAATGTACGAATGTAATCAGCATCAAAGAGTTGTGTAATAACACGTTCTCCAAGTCCATCAATATTCATTGCATTTCTTGAAACGAAATGGATTAACCCTTCTCGAATTTGAGCAGGACAAGTTGGATTTATACAACGAAGTGCTACTTCTTCTTCTAAACGAACAAGTTCACTCTCACATGCTGGACAATGAGTTGGCATGCGGTATTCTTCTTCCTCACCAGTACGCTTATCAAAAATAACGTTCACAACTTCAGGAATAATATCTCCAGCCTTCTTCACAACAACGTAGTCACCAATTCGAATGTCTTTTTCGCGAATTAAATCTTCGTTATGTAAAGAAGCACGACGAACAATCGTACCAGCAACTCTCACTGGCTCTAGTTCTGCAGTCGGTGTTACAACCCCTGTTCGGCCAACACTTAATTCAATGCCTGTTAATCTCGTTACAACTTCTTCAGCCGGAAATTTATAAGCAATCGCCCACCTTGGACTCTTCGCTGTAGTTCCTAGACTTTCTTGAAGAGCAACATCATCTACTTTTATAACGATTCCATCAATCTCATAATCAAGATGCGGACGTTTTTCTTGCCATTCTTCTACATAAGCTATAACTTCTTCAATTGTTTCACATGTACGGCGATTTGGATTTGTCTTAAATCCAAGTTCACCTAAGAAATCCAGCGATTCACTATGTGATGAAATTGTTTTTTCTTCTACATTCGCAAGACCATACACAAACATAGATAAGTTGCGCTTCGCTGCAATTTTCGGATCAAGTTGACGTATTGAACCTGCTGCTGCATTACGCGGATTCGCAAATACATCTTCTCCATTTTGCTCTTTTTCTTCATTTAGTTTAACGAATGAACGCTTCGGCATATAAGCTTCGCCTCGTGCTTCTAACGTTACTTCTTCATTTAAACGAAGTGGGATAGCTTTAATCGTTTTTAAATTTTGAGTAATATCTTCACCCGTTACACCATCACCACGTGTTGCCCCTTGAATGAAGCGTCCTTTTTCATAATGAAGCGAAACGGCAAGCCCGTCAATTTTTAATTCACATATATATCTTACATTCGCACCATCAATTCCTTGACGTACTCTTCTGTCGAAATCACGTAAATCTCCTTCGTTAAATGCATTTCCTAAACTTAACATTGGTGACTTATGTGTTACTTTTTCAAATATATCAAGAACAGTTCCCCCAACGCGAACGGAGGGAGAATCTTCACTCATAAACTCTGGGTTCTCTGCTTCTAATTTTATAAGCTCCTGCATATTACGGTCATATTCCGCATCAGAAACAGAAGGATTGTCTAATACGTGATATTGATAGTTAAATGTATTTAACAAATCACGTAATTCTTCTATACGTTTTTTTGCTATCTCTTTTGACATATCCTCATTCCTTTCTATTGTTTCGTCACAGGTGCAAATTTTGCTAACAAACGTTTAACACCAATCGGGCTTGGGAACGCAATATCTAATTCTTTTGCATCACCTTCACCTTTTACACTTACAACTGTACCGATTCCCCATTTTTGGTGGGAAGCTTTATCGCCTACTGCCCAGCCAATTTGCTCACCGCCTGTCGTCTTAGCTGCAGGGCGCGCGAAAGCTGAACGAGAGCGTGTTGTCGTTGTGATTGTCGTTTTGCCGCTACTTGCTGTTCTGCCTTTTGCACCAAACGAATTTTCACGCTTCGGCGCTGTTTCATTTAATGATTCCACTAGTTCTGTCGGGATTTCTGTAATGAAGCGAGACGCAGCGTTCATACTTGTTCTACCAAATAAAGTACGCATTTGCGCATTAGATAAATATAGCTCTTCTTCTGCACGAGTAATACCTACATAAGCAAGACGACGTTCTTCTTGCATTTCATCCTCTTCCATAAGAGAACGAGTATGCGGGAATATCCCTTCCTCTAAGCCAACAATAAAGACAACCGGGAACTCTAATCCTTTCGCTGAGTGCATCGTCATTAAAATAACTTCTTCACCAGCAGTTGGGTCTTCATCTACACGATCAATATCAGCAACAAGTGCTAAATCTGTTAAGAATGCAACAAGGCTCTTATCTTCGCTTTGAGATTCAAATGTTTGCGTAACAGATAAGAACTCGTCTAAGTTTTCTAAACGACCTTCCGCTTCTAAAGAACGTTCATTTTTCAACATATCGCGATAGCCTGTTTTTTCAATAACTTCTTCTACTAATTCTGTAACAGATAAATACTCTTGCATATTTACCCAGTTATTTAATAAATTCGCGAATTCTTTTACTGCCTTTGTAATTTTTGCACTTACTCCAACATGCTCAATCTCATCAAATACAGCAGTTAATGAAATTCCGTTTTGCACACCATAATTAATAATTTTATCAATAGAAGTCGCACCAATACCACGCTTTGGCATGTTAATAATACGTGCAAAACTAATTTCATCATCTGGATTACCGATTAAACGTAAGTACGCCAAAATATCTTTAATCTCTTTACGATCGTAGAACTTCGTACCCCCCACAATTTTGTACGGAATGTTAGATTTAAGGAAAATCTCCTCGACCATACGAGACTGAGCATTCGTACGATATAGCACTGCAAAATCAGTATATTTTCGTTTCCCCATTTGAATATCGTCGCGAATTTTTTTTGCAACAAAATACGCTTCGTCCTTTTCAGTTGCGGCACGATAATACGAGATTTTACTTCCAACTTGATTGTCTGTCCATAATTTCTTCGGCTTACGATTCGTATTTTTTTCAATAACGGCATTCGCTGCATTTAAAATATTTTGTGACGAACGATAGTTTTGTTCTAATAAAATTACTTGTGCATTCTCATAGTCTTTTTCGAATGACAAAATGTTAGAAATATCTGCACCACGCCAGCGATAAATAGACTGGTCAGAGTCACCTACAACGCAAAGATTTTTAAAACGCGCTGCCAAATGTTTAACAAGAAGATATTGTGCTTTGTTCGTATCTTGATACTCATCAACATGAATATATTGGAACTTACGCTGATAAAACTCTAATACTTCTGGAACACGTTCAAATAACTGAATCGTCGTCATAATTAAATCATCAAAGTCTAATGAATTATTTTTCAAAAGACGTTTTTGATACTCTGTGTATACATCGCTCGTTAATTTTTCGTATGGATCAGCCATTGTAATTTTTTTTGCATATTTATCCGCAGATAACAGTTCATTTTTCGCATTACTAATACCCGCTAAAATAGAGCGCGGCTCAAATTTCTTCGGATCAACATTGCGCTCTTTCATAATTTTTTTGACTACAGTTAGCTGATCACCTGAATCTAAGATTGTAAAGTTACGATTAATACCAATACGATCGATATCGCGTCGTAAAATACGTACACACATAGAGTGGAACGTCGAAATCCAAATATCTTCTGCTTCTGGTCCCACAAGTGTATCAATACGCTCACGCATTTCACGAGCTGCTTTATTTGTGAAGGTAATAGCTAGTACATTCCATGGTGCTACACCTTTTTCACCAAGTAAATACGCAATACGATGTGTTAACACACGTGTCTTACCACTACCTGCACCTGCCATTAGTAGAAGTGGTCCATTCGTTGTTTGTACTGCTTTTTGTTGCTGTGGATTTAAACCGTTTAATAACTTATCTGTCATACTCATATACGCCTGCACCTACTCTCCTTTTACTGCTTTAACTGTTTTTAACGCCGATTTTATATCATCATAAATAATATTTCCAACAACTACTGTATCAGCATATTGTGCCATTTCTTTCGCCTGTTCTGCATTAGAAATACCACCGCCATAGTATAACTTAGCTTGTTTCAATTCTGCTTTTACATTTTTAACAAGTTCAACATCTCCATACGTACCGCTATATTCTAAATAAAATATCGGTAAATGTAATAACTTGTCTGCTAAACGAGCATATGCAATAACGTCATCTTCTGTTAAATCACATTTCGCTTCTGTAAGCTGGGCTACTTTCGCTTCTGGATTTAAAACACAATACCCTTCCATAAAAATTTCGTCCCAGTCCATAATATCCCCAAATTCTTTCAATGCCTCATGATGAACACCTGTTATCCATTCTACTTTTCGGCTATTTAAAACACTTGGGATGTAATAAAAATCAAATCCTGGTGTAATTGCTTCTACATCAGAAACCTCTAATACACAAGGAACTGCATATCTACGAATGCTAACTAGCATGTGTAATACGTTGTCAATTGTAACTCCATCACTTCCGCCTACAATAACCGCATCAGTTCCAGACTCACAAATCATTTCTAAATGTTCATCGCTTAACTCCTTATTTGGATCAAGCTTAAATACATGTTTCCATCCGGAAATATCGTACATGAAAACACCCTTTCTTTTCTCTAGTTATATATATTTCTGTTCAAAATAACAGTTTATTTTCATCATTATTGTTTTAACTTCATCTTAAATATTTGTTTAAAACGGAGAATTAAGTTTGGAATTACCTCTTCCATATTTTTTAAACTAGAGGATTTAATTTTGAAGTTCCTTTTATGCATTCTTTCATTATAACAAAAAAAGTTACTTACACACACGCACATTCCAACATCTTTTTCCACGTCAAATGTTGGATTACATATCCCAAAAATCAAACGGGATACTAATAAAAGAAATAGTATTATCTATTTCAACTTTCATAAAAAGGAGTGTTTTTCTAATGAAGCAAAATATCGGGACAATAAACGCTCTAATTCGAATTACACTTGGGCTTGTCCTCTTCGGATGTAGTGCAACTAAACTTGTACGCAAGCCGTGGTGCACTTGGTCTAACATTTTTCTATGGATTGGTGCAATGAAAGTTGCAGAAGGAATTGTTCGTTTCTGCCCTGTTGTTGAAATGTGGAAATTCGGAAAATACATGAATATGGGGGCATTTAAAATGCCTAGCATGAATTTTGCTAAAAAAGGACATGCTAAAGAAGAAGTGAATCAAACTTCCACTCATGACAAGCCAGAGTCAAAAGGAAGTTATGACGCTTCTGACAAAGAGATTGAGTCAGCGATTGAAGATATAATCCTGGCAAAACCGCTTTGAATCATTTGTCACGATGCAAGATGCTCTCAAAGGGACTTAGCTGCTGCAGTGGGCGGTTAAGTCTTCTTTATTTTATCATAAAACAGAACGTATATTCTCTTTTTCAACCTTAAAATGTATATAAAAGATATCAATCAATAAAATTCAGAAAATTAGATACATACCTCTTGCTTAAAATGATATAAAAGTGATATCATTTTTATATCAGGAGGCGATCATATGAAAGAAAAACAAGTATTTTATGTAAATGGTTTTCTCGGTATTATTGGAATTTTGATTTTAGCTGCTATCGGTGTATTTTTCCTTGCACAAGAAATTTTCATAGGAGCGGCACTAACTATTATATTAGCCGCAGTTCTCGCTACAGGTATCGGTATTGTTCAACCGAATCAAGCGAAGGTTATTACGTTCTTCGGTAATTATTTAGGAACAATTCGTCAAAACGGTTTATTTTTAACGATTCCGTTCGCATTCCGTCAAACTGTATCTTTACGTGTTGAAAACTTTAACAGTAAAAAATTAAAAGTAAATGACGTTGATGGAAATCCAATTGAAATTGCAGCTGTTATCGTATATAAAGTTGTTGATTCTGCAAAAGCGATGTTTGGTGTTGAACATTATGATCGATTTGTAGAAATTCAAAGCGAAACGGCAATCCGCCATGTTGCAACAAAATATCCTTATGACAATTTCCAAGATGAAACCTGCGTTACGTTACGCGGAAATACTGAAGAAATCTCTGAAGAATTAAAACGTGAGTTAGAAGCACGTCTTGAAATTGCTGGTGTAGAAGTATTAGAAACTCGTTTAACGCACTTAGCTTACGCAACAGAAATTGCCCATGCAATGCTACAACGCCAGCAAGCAAAAGCAGTATTAGCTGCTAGAAAAGAAATTGTTGAAGGCGCTGTGAAGATGGCAAAATATTCCATCCATATGTTAGATGAAGAAGGCGTACTAGAACTCGATGACGAGCGTAAAGCAAATATGGTAAACAACTTATTAGTTGCCATCGTTTCAGATAAAGGTGCGCAGCCAGTTATTAATACAGGAAGCCTATACTAAGGGCTATAAGTAATTATGGCTAAAAAGAAAAGCTTTCCATTACGTATTGATCCTGAATTACACGCAGTCATCGAAAAATGGGCAAATGATGAATTTCGTAGCGTCAATGCACACATCGAGTATTTACTTCGAGAAATGGCAAAGCAAAAAGGGAAATTAAAAAAAGATAAAGATGCATAAAAATCCCGCTGATTCCTCAGCGGGATTTTTACATATTAACTTTTCGTCATCTCATGCCCAATTGCACGATATCCTATATCACTTCGATAAAATAGACCATCACTCTCAATTTTACCGATTTCTTTATATACTTTATCTTTTGCTTCTTGTAAACTATTTGCCTTACAAGCAACAAATAATACACGGCCACCGTTCGTTACAAAGTCCCCATGTTTCATTGCTGTACCTGCATGGAAAACAATCACATCTTGCAGTGCATCTAGTCCGCTAATAATATCACCTTTTTTATATGCTTCTGGATATCCTGTAGAAGCAAGTACAACACCGATTACCGCTTCTTCTGACCATTGTAACGTTAGTTCACTTTCATCTAATACAGCGTTACATACATCAACTAAATCGTTTTCTAATCGAGGTAATACAACTTCTGTTTCAGGATCACCGAAGCGTGCATTAAATTCAATTACCTTCGGACCATCATTTGTTAAAATAAGACCTGCGTATAAAATACCTGTAAACGAACGGTTTTCTTCAATCATCGCCTTAGCAGTTGGATGCAATACGGTTTGAATCGCTTCTTGAACTGCTGATTCTGGAATTTGTGGTACTGGAGAATATGCACCCATTCCGCCCGTATTTGGACCTTTATCACCATCAAAAGCTCTTTTATGATCTTGGGCGATTACCATTGGATGTACAGTTGTTCCATTCACGAATGCCATTAATGAAAATTCTTGTCCATCTAAAAACTCTTCAATAACGACCTTCTTACTTGCCGCGCCGAATTTCACATCTTGTAGCATTTCTTTCACAGCTTGTAATGCCTCTTCAAGCGTCATTGCTACCGTTACCCCTTTACCCGCAGCTAGGCCGTCAGCTTTAATAACGATTGGTGCACCAACTTTTTGAATGTACTGTACTGCTTCTTCATAATCTGTAAAAGTTTCGTACGCCGCAGTTGGAATATCATACTTTTTCATAAGCTCTTTTGTAAAAGCTTTACTACCTTCAATAACAGCAGCCGCTTTATTCGGACCAAATACACGCAGTCCCTCTTCTTTAAAACGATCAACAATTCCATTCATAAGCGGAATTTCTGGTCCAACGAAAGTTAACTCGACATAATTCTCTTTTGCAAATAAAACTAATGCATCAAAATCATTTTCATCAATGTCAACTGGTGTTGCAACATCTCGCATACCTTCATTACCTGGTGCTACATATACCTTTTCTACTTTTTCAGATTGTGCAAACTTCCAAGCTAAAGCATGCTCACGCCCACCGCGGCCAATTACTAAAACATTCATATTTCATCCCCCAATAATTAAATAAGTACAAACTAGAAGCTATGCTCCTAGTTTGCTTTTTCATATCAATAAAAGGTTATCTCAATCGGATTTTTAAACATCCATATCAATAGAAGTTTAAAAGGGAGGATTAAGAGCACCGAGCAGGTCGAGGCGCATTTGCCAGGAGGACACGGAGTGTAGCTTTCCTACATGAGTACCGCACTGGCATTGCAACGACGACATGCGAAGGTTATCTTAACCGGACTTTTTAAACATCCTCTATTAGTGTTTGAAATGACGTACGCCAGTGAACACCATAGCAATCCCATACGTATCTGCCACTTTAATAGAATCTTCATCACGGATTGATCCGCCCGGTTGAATGATTGCTGTAATTCCTGCTTTTGCTGCTTCTTCTAATGTATCTGGCATTGGGAAGAAAGCATCAGATGCAAGCGCGCTACCTTGTGCTTTTTCACCAGCTTGTGTAATTGCGATTTTTGCAGAACCTACACGGTTCATCTGTCCCGCACCGACACCAATCGTCATGTCATCTTTCGCTAAAACAATTGCGTTTGATTTCACATGTTTTACAACTTTCCAAGCTAGTTTTAAATCTTTCCATTCTTGCTCTGAAGGTTCACGTTTCGTTGGAATTGAAATTGTACTTTCATCTAATGATAACGTATCTTCCTCTTGAACTAGAAGTCCACCTTGTACAGAAGTTAGTTTTTTGCTTGCACTTGTCGCTTTTTCAATATTTATAGTTAATAAACGTAAGTTCTTCTTACTTTGCAACACTTCTAAAGCTTCTTGCGAGAACGAAGGTGCGATAACAATTTCTAAGAAAATTTCATGTAACTTTTCTGCTGTAGCTTTATCAATTTCACGATTTGCTGCAATAATACCGCCGAAGATTGATACCGGATCTGCTTCATAAGCACGAGTATATGCTGCGTGAATATCAGTTCCTACTCCAACACCACATGGATTCATATGTTTTACTGCTACTACTGCTGGTTCTGTAAATTCTTTTACGATGCTAAGCGCTGCGTCTGCATCATTAATATTGTTATACGATAATTCCTTACCGTGTAATTGTTCTGCGTATGCAACAGAAGAAGTTGCTGCGAATGGCGCTTTATAGAAAGTTGCTTTTTGATGTGGGTTCTCGCCATAACGTAAGTCTTGCTTTTTCTCAAATGTCACAGTTAATGTTTCTGGACTTTCTTCACCCATTTGCTCTGTTAAGTAGTTAGAAATTAACGCATCATACGCTGCTGTATGACGGAATACTTTCGCTGCTAATTTACGTTTCGTTTCTTCTTTTACTTCACCGTCTTCTTTCAGTTCTGCTAATACAACATCGTAATCTACTGGATCTACAATTACCGATACAAATTTATGATTTTTCGCAGCAGAGCGAATCATTGTCGGGCCACCGATATCAATATTTTCAATTGCATCAGCAAATGTTACATCAGGCTTAGCGATTGTTTCTTTAAATGGGTATAAGTTAACAACAACAAAGTCAATTGGCTCTATACCTAACTCATTCATTTGTGTTACATGTGTTTCATTATCACGAACTGCTAATAGACCACCATGAATATTTGGATGTAATGTTTTCACACGGCCATCCATAATTTCAGGGAAACCAGTTACTTCAGAAATACCAATTACTTGTAAACCGTTTTCTTCTAGTAACTTTTTCGTACCACCTGTTGAAATAACTTCAATCCCTTGTTCTAGTAACCCTTTAACAAATTCTACTACTCCTGTTTTATCTGAAACACTTACTAATGCACGCTTTTTCATTTATCCTTCACCCCTGGTTGTATGTTAGTTAACAGTTGACTCTTTCACAGACTGAACAATTTGATTCACTGTATTTACGTATAATTTATGTTCAACTTGTTGAATTTTCTTTTGTAAGCTTTCTCTCGTATCCCCTTCAGAAACAACCACTGCTTCTTGCGCAATAATTGGCCCTGTATCCATACCTGCATCTACATAATGAATTGTTACTCCAGTTACTTTCACACCTGCTTCTAACGCTTGACCGACAGCATCTTTACCCGGAAAGCTCGGTAGTAATGATGGATGAATATTAATAATCTTCCCGCCGTATGCTTCTAGTAACGTCGGCCCGATTAAACGCATATATCCAGCTAAAATAACATAATCAATTTCATATTCTTCTAGCTTCTTTAATATCTCTTTTTCAAACACTTCTTTTGACTCATATGCTTTCGCTGAAAAAGCAAAACACGGAATATGATGATAATTTGCCCGTCCAACAGCGCGTGCTTCTGGTTTATCACATACTAATAAACTAATTTCTGCATCCAATCTTTTTTCTTCTACCGCATTAACGAGAGATTGAAAGTTAGATCCACTTCCAGAAGCAAAAACTGCTAATCTACTCATAGTGCTGTGCCCCCATTAAAAGTAACGCCAGCTCCTTGTATAGTACGTCCAATAATACGAGCCATTTCTCCTTGCTCTTCAAGAAGACGAACAACATCTTTTGCATCTTCTTCCTTCACTGCTACTACCATACCAATACCCATGTTAAAAATATTGAACATTTCTTTCTCTTCCAGTTTTCCAACTTCTTGAAGCAAACTAAAGATCGGCTGAATTTCCCAAGATCCTAGTTCAATCTCAGCACCGATTCCTTCTGGCAACATGCGTGGAATATTTTCAATAAATCCGCCACCTGTAATATGCGCCATACCGTATACTTCATGTTTCTTCAATAGTTCTAAAATAGGTTTGACATAAATTTTCGTTGGTTTTAATAATTCTTCACCAAGAGGTAGTTCTAAGCGGCTATAAATACGCTCTAAAGATAGTTCTCCATCTTCTAGTAACACTTTTCGTACTAAAGAGTAACCATTGCTATGAATACCGCTAGATGCTAAGCCAATTAGCACGTGACCAGCTTCAATCTTTTCACCTGTTACAATTTTCTTTTTATCAACAATCCCAACTGTAAAACCAGCTAAATCATATTCTTCCGTAGAATACATTCCTGGCATTTCAGCTGTTTCTCCACCGATTAATGCACAACCAGCTTGGCGACAGCCCTCTGATATACCTTTGACGATGTTTTCAATTTTACTAGGTTCAGCTTTACCACAAGCAATATAATCAAGGAAGAAAAGCGGCTCTGCTCCTTGGACAACAATATCATTTACACACATTGCTACTGCATCAATACCAATTGTGTCATGTTTATCTGCCATAAAAGCGAGCATCAATTTCGTTCCCACGCCATCTGTTCCAGATACTAATACAGGTTCTTCTAATGCAAATTTTGATAGATCAAACATACCTCCAAAACCGCCTAAACCGGCTAGTACTTCTTTTCTCATAGTTGTTTGTACGTGTTTTTTCATGCGAGATACCGCTTCATATCCAGCTTCAATATCTACTCCTGCTTGCTTATATGCATTCGCCATCGTTATTTACACCTCGTCTTTTAATTTCTTCCCATCCAGGGCGGGCTATTTTAAGAAAGGAGCTAGCTTCTACATCAAAAGAAGTAGAAGCTTTTCTCACTTTTCTTATTTCATACTTTCTAAAAGCTCTTGCTCATAATCATAAAGAGCTGTTGGATAGTCCCCATTAAAGTAAGCCATGCATAGGCCGCCATATTTCCCTTCATATGGACGTCCAATTGCATCTACTAATCCATCTTCACTTAAAAATGTTAAAGAATCTGCTCCGATTATTTCACGGATTTCTTCTACTGTATGATTTGCTGCAATTAATTCTTTTCTCGTTTGAATATCAATGCCATAGAAACATGGATATTTCAGAGGTGGTGAAGCAATTCTTACGTGAACTTCTGTCGCTCCAGCCTCACGAAGCATACGAACAATTCGTTTACTTGTCGTTCCTCTTACGATAGAGTCATCAATCATAACAACTCGTTTCCCTTCAACTACACCTCTTACTGCGGAAAGCTTCATCTTAACCCCTTGCTCGCGCAGTTCTTGAGAAGGTTGGATAAACGTACGTCCAACGTAACGATTTTTAATTAATCCTAACTCATATGGAATACCTGTCGCCTCCGCATAGCCAATCGCAGCTGAAATACTAGAGTCTGGTACACCAGTAACAACATCTGCTTCAATAGGAGCTTCTGCCGCTAAACGTTTCCCCATATTCTTACGTGCTGCATGAACGTTAACGCCTGCAATATTAGAATCTGGTCGTGCAAAGTAAATATATTCCATACTACAAATTGCATGTTCTACATCGTTTGTGAAACGATCTACGTGAATTCCTTCATCATTAATGATAAGTAATTCACCCGGTTCTACATCACGAATGTATGTTGCACCTACTACATCAAAAGCACATGTTTCAGATGCTACAACGTAAGCATCCCCCATCTTTCCAATTGAAAGCGGACGGAACCCATTCGGATCTAATGCAACGATCATTTCATTTCCAGTTAGTAAAAGATACGCAAACGCACCTTTCACTTTATTTAAAGCCTCTTTTACACTTTCAATTAAAGAATCTTTCGTGCTACGTTTAATAAGATGTAAAAGTACTTCTGTATCTGAACTAGTTTGAAAAATACTGCCCTCTGCTTCTAATTCACGACGAAGCATTTTTGCGTTAATTAAATTTCCGTTATGAGCTAATGCCATACTATGATCGGAAAAACGGAACAACAATGGTTGAACGTTAGCAACTTCACTTCCACCAGCTGTTGCATATCGTACATGTCCGATTGCTGATTTTCCATTTAATCCTTCTAGCTCACCTCTTGAAAACACTTCTGATATTAAACCTAACCCCTTGTGACCGACGATTTTTTCCCCATTATTTACGACAATGCCTGCGCCTTCTTGCCCACGGTGCTGTAAACTGTGCAATCCGTAGTATGAAACTTGTGCTGCATTTTCATGCCCCCAAATTCCGAAAACACCACATTCTTCGTTTAACCCCTTTATTTCAGCAAGCATGGGATTGCCCCTTTCCAAGCCTTTCTCATTTCATCTACATTTGCTGTAAGTAATACTTCATTTTCTTCATTATGAATTGTTACTTCATTTGTACTTGTTACTTCTCCAACTTGGATTGCTTCTACTGCTTTCTCAAACGCCTCTTTATTTTCACGTTTTACAGTTATCACAAAGCGAGACTGTGATTCAGCGAATAATGCTGCTGTTGCTTCTCCATCTAATTTCACAGTAGCACCTAAGCCTTTAGCACCAATTGCACTTTCTGAAATCGCAACTGCTAAACCACCTTCAGCAACATCATGTGCAGATTGAACAAGACCAGCTTGAATTGCTTCTAATACTTGTTTTTGGCGTCTTAATTCTACATCTAAATCGATACTTGGTGATTGACCGAAAATTTTGCCGTGAATCATTTTCTGTAATTCACTTCCGCCAAACTCAGCTTTCGTCTCACCAATTACATACACTAAATCACCAGCTTGCTTAAACTCTTGTGTTGTTACATGTTTTAAGTCATGCACAAGTCCGACCATCCCAACTGTCGGTGTTGGATATACAGCTTCACCACTACGCTCGTTATACATCGATACGTTTCCGCCGATAACTGGTGTTTGTAATGTGCGACAAGCTTCACTCATACCGTCTACTGATTTCTCAATCTGCCAGAAGATTTCTGGTTTTTCTGGGTTACCGAAGTTTAAGCAATCTGTAATTGCAAGTGGCTCTCCGCCAGAACATACGATATTACGCGCTGCCTCTGCTACTGCAATTTTACCGCCCATCTCTGGGTCTAGATAAATGTAGCGAGAGTTACAATCTGTCGTCATTGCTAATCCTTTTTCTGTACCGCGTACACGTACAACTGCAGCATCTGAACCTGGCGTAACAACTGTGCTTGTGCGAACTTGGTAATCGTATTGATCGTATACCCACTCTTTACTTGCAATGGTTGGTTGCTGTAATAGAGCAAATAACGTTTCTTTATAATTTTCTACTTTTGGCGTTTCCATTTTCATTGCTTGGAATTCAGTAAAGTATGCTGCTTCTTTTGATGGCTTATGATAAATTGGTGCTTCTTCTGCTAAAGCATCTGCTGGAACTTCAGCTACCTTTTCACCTTTATGGAATAAACGAAGCATTTTATCTTCTGTTACTTTCCCCATCGTAACCGCTGCAAGACCATACTTCTCAAATAAATCTACTATTTCTTGTTCTCTACCTTTTTTCACAACAATTAACATACGCTCTTGTGATTCAGATAGCATCATTTCATATGGTGTCATTCCTGTTTCACGCTGTGGTACATCATCTAAGTACATTTCAATACCCATTCCTGCTTTACTTGCCATTTCTGCAGATGATGATGTTAAACCAGCCGCACCCATATCTTGAATTCCAACAAGTGCATCGGATTGAATTAATTCTAAACACGCTTCAATAAGAAGTTTTTCCATAAATGGATCCCCTACTTGAACCGCTGGACGTTTCGCTTCTGAGCTTTCAGATAGTTCTTCCGACGCGAATGTTGCACCGTGAATACCGTCACGACCAGTTGATGCTCCTACGTACATTACTGTGTTACCAGCACCGTGCGCTTGCCCTTTTTTAATGTCTTCGTGGTTAATCAAACCTACGCACATTGCATTTACAAGTGGATTTCCTTCATAACATGGATCAAATTGTACTTCGCCGCCAACAGTCGGAATACCGATGCAGTTACCGTATCCTGCAATTCCTGCTACTACTTCTTCGAATAAATATTTCACACGTGGTGACTGTAATTCACCGAAACGAAGTGAGTTTAATAGAGCTACCGGACGTGCTCCCATAGAGAATACGTCACGAATAATACCACCAACACCTGTTGCAGCTCCTTGATATGGTTCAATAGCTGAAGGATGGTTATGACTTTCCATTTTAAATACAACTGCTTGATTATCACCGATATCTACAATTCCAGCACCTTCTCCAGGTCCTTGCAGAACGCGCTCACCTGTAGTTGGAAACTTACGAAGAACTGGTTTCGAATTTTTATAACTACAATGTTCAGACCACATTACAGAGAATAACCCTGTTTCTGTATAATTTGGCAGACGACCTAAAATCTTTTCAACCATGGCAAACTCTTCGTCTGTTAGCCCCATTTCCGCATATATACGCTCTTCTTTAATTTGTGTTGGATTTGGTTCAAGCATTAACGACATATGTTTCCCTCCACTGTTTTAAGATAGATTGAAAGACTTTTAACCCTTCAGCACCGCCAAGTAATTCATCTACAGCACGCTCTGGGTGTGGCATCATACCAAGTACATTTCCTTTTTCATTTACAATACCAGCAATATCTGAAACGCTACCGTTAGGGTTTTCTACGTAACGGAATGCGATTTGATTGTTCTCTTCTAATTGTTTAAGCGTCGCTTCATCACAATAGTAATTCCCCTCACCATGCGCGATTGGAATATTAATTACTTCATCTTTTCCATATTGTGATGTAAACATCGTTTCATTATTTTCAACACGCAACTGAACAGTGCGACACATAAATTTTAAGTTTTCGTTTCTCATTAACGCTCCTGGTAGTAATCCTGATTCAACAAGAATCTGGAATCCATTACATACACCTAAAATCGGCTTTCCTTGCTCAGCAGCTTTTTGCACTGCTTTCATTGCATTAGCAAAGCGAGAGATAGCACCGCAGCGTAAGTAGTCACCATAAGAAAATCCACCTGGTAGTAGAATTGCATCATATTCATCTAAATTCTCTGTATCGTGCCAAACGTAATCTACTTCTTCGCCAAGCTCATCTTTAATTGCATGGAACATATCGACATCACAGTTCGAACCCGGAAATACTATTACGGCAAATTTCACTGTGCGACAACCTCCTCAACTTCATAACGGAAGTCTTCCATTACAACGTTCGCTAATAGTTTTTCACACATTTCTTTTACCTTGCTATCTAAATCAGATACAGATTTATCAATTGTTAGTTCCATGTACTTTCCGATTCGAACGTCTTGTACTTCTGTGAATGAAAGACTATGAAGTGCTCCTTTTACTGCTGTTCCTTGTGGATCTAATACGCTTTCTCTTAATGTTACATATACCTTAACTTTATACATGTGAAATTCCCCCTAAACGTTTTAAAATCTCTTCATAAGCATCTGTTAAATTTCCAAGATCGCGACGGAATACGTCTTTATCAAACTTTTCATTGCTCGTTTCATCCCATAAACGGCAAGTATCTGGTGAAATTTCATCCGCTAAAATGATTTCTCCTTCTTCCGTTACACCAAACTCTAATTTGAAATCTACTAATCTTACACGACAGCTTGCGAAATGATCAATCAACACTTGATTGATTTGTAGAGCCATATCTCGTAATACACTTACTTGCTCTGGTGATGCAACGTTTAATACACGAATATGATCTTCCGTTACAAGCGGATCTCCTAAATCATCATCTTTGAAGTAAAATTCTACGATTGGTTCTGCAAGTGCAGTTCCCTCTTCCATTCCTAATCGTTTTGAAAGACTTCCTGCAATTACATTTCTTGTGACAACTTCTAAAGGAATAATACTCACTTTTTTAACAAGTTGTTCTGTTTCAGATAACTTCTCAACAAAATGTGTTTTAATTCCCACTTCTTGTAACTTTCTGAACAATAAAGTTGTAATTTCATTGTTCAAACGACCTTTTCCTGTAATCGTCTCTTTTTTCTCCCCATTGAAAGCAGTCGCACTATCTTTGTACTCTACCCAAACCATATCTGCTGATTCTGTACGATAAATTCTTTTTGCCTTACCTTCATACAGCAATTCTAGCTTTTGCATTTCGCAAGCCCCCTGTAGTTTGAAAAATGTGAATAATGTTTTTATAAAGAATGGCACAGAATGACTCTATTCTGTGCCATATGAAATTTTACGCTTCGTTTAATCCTAAGCGTTCAAAGATTGTATCAACGTGTTGCATATGATGCTCATAGTTGAAGCATTCATTAATTTCTTCCTGTGTTAACTTGCTTGTAATACGCTCATCAGCTTCTACAAGCTCTTTAAATTGTACTTGTGTTTCCCAAGCTTCCATCGCTTTAGGCTGTACGATATCATAAGCTTCTTCACGTACCATACCTTTGTCGATTAGTGTAAGCATTACGCGCTGAGAATAAATTAAGCCGTATGTTCTTGTCATATTGCGTTTCATATTCTCTGGGTATACAGTTAAGTTTTTAACGATATTACCAAAGCGATTTAACATGTAATTTAATGCGATTGTAGCATCTGGTAAAATTACGCGTTCTGCCGAAGAGTGAGAAATGTCACGCTCATGCCATAATGGAACATTTTCGTAAGCTGTCATCATATAACCGCGGATAACACGAGCTAAACCAGTCATATTTTCAGATCCAATTGGATTACGCTTATGTGGCATTGCAGAAGAACCTTTTTGACCTTTTGCGAAAGCTTCTTCAACTTCACGTGTTTCACTCTTTTGTAAACCACGAATCTCAACTGCCATCTTTTCGATAGATGTTGCGATTAATGCAAGTGTTGACATGTAATGAGCATGACGATCACGTTGCAATGTTTGTGTTGAAATTGGTGCTGCTTCTAATCCTAAGTTTTCACAAACATACTTTTCTACGAATGGATCGATATTTGCATATGTACCAACCGCACCAGATAGTTTACCAACACGAACTGTATCAGCAGCTTGTTTGAAACGCTCTACGTTACGTTTCATTTCTTCATACCAAAGACCAAGTTTTAAACCAAATGTCGTTGGTTCTGCATGAACACCGTGTGTTCTTCCCATCATGATTGTGTATTTATGCTCTTTCGCTTTGTTAGCTAAAATGCTTACAAAGTTCTCTAAGTCTTTTAATATAATTTCATTCGCTTGTTTTAAAATGTAAGATAACGCTGTATCTACTACGTCTGTAGATGTTAAACCGTAATGAACCCATTTACGTTCTTCGCCTAATGCTGGCGTTTCTGATACAGCACGAGTGAATGCAACTACGTCATGACGTGTTTCTTTTTCAATTTCATAAATACGATCAATATCAAATGATGCATGTTCACGAATTTTTTTAACATCTTCTTTTGGAATATCGCCAAGCTCAGCCCATGCTTCACAAGCTAAAATCTCAACTTCTAACCACGCTTTAAATTTGTTCTCTTCCGTCCAAATCGCACCCATTTCAGGGCGTGTATAACGACTAATCATCTTTTTCCCTCCAACAGTTGTTCTTGATGGTCCCAAATATGCAAACTCTTCGCTTTTTCTAGAGCGACTTCAATATTATCATTTAAAATATTAACATGCCCCATTTTTCGCTGTGCTTTTGCTTCTTCTTTTCCATACAAGTGTAAATAGCACCCGGTTAATCTATTCACTTGTCTTAGGACCCCTTCTATATGTTCGCCTAAAATGTTTACCATGACAACTGGTTTTAACAAATTTGTTTCTCCTAGAGGTAAATTACAGATTGCTCGAATATGTTGACCAAATTGACTCGTCTCACATGCATCCTGTGTATAGTGTCCTGAATTGTGAGGTCTTGGCGCTAATTCATTAATATAAATCTCACCATTATCTGTAGCAAACATCTCTACAGCTAGTGTTCCCACAAGTTCTAATTCATCCGCAAGTACCTTTGCATAAGCAATTGCTTTTTGAGAAAGCTCTTCTGTAATGCGAGCTGGAACGATAGATTCATGTAAAATGTTATTTACATGAATATTTTCTGCTACTGGAAACACTTTTGTTTCACCACTTACACTACGAATCACAATAACTGATACTTCTTTTTCAAAAGGCACCCATTTCTCTAAAATACATTCTGCTTTATCCACAAGATTTCTTGCTGTCTCAACATCAGCTTCACTTCTTAAAACAACTTGTCCTTTCCCATCATATCCACCTGTCGTCGTTTTTAAGACGGAAGGGAATGATAACTCAGCAATTGCTTCTGTAAGCTGATCTTGATTTTGAACTAATCTATACGTTGCTACTGGTAACCCAGCCTTCTCAATCGCATTCTTTTCTGTAAAACGATTTTGCGTTGTATTTAACAACTGACTACCTTGTGGTAAGTACGCATGTTTTTCAAGCCATTGTAAACATCTATAATCAATATTCTCAAATTCATATGTGACAACATCACTTATCTCTGCTAAATGCTGAATTGCTTTTAAATCATCATATGGTGCAACAATTTCAATATCAGCAACTTGTGCGCATGGTGAGTTTTTTGTAGGATCTAAAACAGCAATTTTATATCCCATCTCCTTAGCTGCCAATGCCATCATTCTTCCTAGCTGGCCGCCTCCAATAATACCGATTGTTTTTCCAGGTAAAATGATCCTTGTCATACTAGCTCACTACCTTCACGCACATCTTTTTCAATCGCTTCTCGTCTCAATTCTAATGCATCATGTATATCATCATGGAATGATCCAAGTATTTGTGCGGCAAGTAATCCAGCATTCGTTGAACCGGCTTTACCAATTGCAACAGTTGCAACTGGAACTCCTCCTGGCATTTGGACAATGGATAATAATGAATCTAAGCCGTTTAACGCTTTTGATTGAACTGGAACTCCGATTACAGGAAGATTCGTCTTCGCTGCAACCATTCCTGGTAAATGTGCTGCTCCACCAGCTCCAGCAATAATAACTTTCAATCCACGTTCACGAGCCGTCTCTGCATATTCAAACATATAATCCGGAGTCCGATGAGCGGATACAACCTTTTTCTCATACGGTATATTTAATTCATCTAAAATGTCACAAGCATATTTCATTGTTTCCCAGTCTGACGTGCTTCCCATTATGACTCCAACTAGTGATTTCATATTAGAATCCCCCCGATTCAAATAAAAAAAGCCTGAAATAGAACAGTTTCTCTTTTACTATGAGAGAAAGCGCTCTACTCAGGCATACGTATCCCTTGTGAATAGAAAAATACCGAGTGACTTTCCCTCATAGTCTAACGAATAACGGTCGTTAGGTAGAGACTTGCAGGCCATATCCCCGCGATTATATGAGGTCTTATATATTATTCTTTCTATGGCTATATTAACAATATTTCATAAACAATGTCAACAAATAATCGAATGTTTTTTTATTACTAATCAATAACGTTCGTGTTTTAGTTATATTCAAAAGAATAATTGTAAATATATGCAAGAAGGATAAGAAATTAGAATATATATTTCTAGAGATCTATCATACACAAAACGGTTTGTGTACAAATTCCATATGCTTTAATATAAAGCATATCGTTTATATTCCTTTGTATCGCAACCATTACTATAATGATCGAATACTTGTTTATATCATCCCACTTTTTTCACTCTCATTATTTAAAATATATACTTGTAGTAGAAATAACAGTTCCTATTATAAGGATTGTTTGGGAGCACTTAGAAAACCTGACAAGCAAAAAATCATTCCTATTACTCTCAATACCCTCATTTTCATTCTTTTTCCTCATTAAGATTTGGTATATAAAAATAAACACAAAAAAACCTAAGTCGAAACGACTTAGGTTTTTGTTTGGCGACGTCCTACTCTCACAGGGACAAGGTCCCAACTACCATCGGCGCTAGAGAGCTTAACTTCCGTGTTCGGTATGGGAACGGGTGTGACCTCTCTGCCATCATCACCAAACTATGAAGGCATATTCCTTCAAAACTAGATAACATTTGCTACATATTATATGGTTAAGTCCTCGATCTATTAGTATTCGTCAGCTCCACATGTCACCATGCTTCCACCTCGAACCTATCAACCTGATCATCTTTCAGGGATCTTACTAGCTTACGCTATGGGAAATCTCATCTTGAGGGGGGCTTCATGCTTAGATGCTTTCAGCACTTATCCCTTCCGCACATAGCTACCCAGCTATGCCCTTGGCAGAACAACTGGTACACCAGCGGTGCGTCCATCCCGGTCCTCTCGTACTAAGGACAGCTCCTCTCAAATTTCCTACGCCCACGACGGATAGGGACCGAACTGTCTCACGACGTTCTGAACCCAGCTCGCGTACCGCTTTAATGGGCGAACAGCCCAACCCTTGGGACCGACTACAGCCCCAGGATGCGATGAGCCGACATCGAGGTGCCAAACCTCCCCGTCGATGTGGACTCTTGGGGGAGATAAGCCTGTTATCCCCGGGTAGCTTTTATCCGTTGAGCGATGGCCCTTCCATGCGGAACCACCGGATCACTAAGCCCGACTTTCGTCCCTGCTCGACTTGTAGGTCTCGCAGTCAAGCTCCCTTATGCCTTTGCACTCTACGAATGATTTCCAACCATTCTGAGGGAACCTTTGGGCGCCTCCGTTACACTTTAGGAGGCGACCGCCCCAGTCAAACTGCCCACCTGACACTGTCTCCGGGTCGATAAGACCCGTAGGTTAGAATTTCAATACAGTCAGGGCGGTATCCCACCAGCGCCTCCACCGAAGCTAGCGCTCCGGTTTCAATGGCTCCCGCCTATCCTGTACAAACTGTACCAAAATTCAATATCAGGCTACAGTAAAGCTCCACGGGGTCTTTCCGTCCTGTCGCGGGTAACCTGCATCTTCACAGGTACTATAATTTCACCGAGTCTCTGGTTGAGACAGTGCCCAAATCGTTACACCTTTCGTGCGGGTCGGAACTTACCCGACAAGGAATTTCGCTACCTTAGGACCGTTATAGTTACGGCCGCCGTTTACTGGGGCTTCAGTTCAGAGCTTCGCTTACGCTAACCCCTCTCCTTAACCTTCCAGCACCGGGCAGGTGTCACCCCTATACTTCGCCTTACGGCTTCGCAGAGAGCTGTGTTTTTGCTAAACAGTCGCTTGGGCCTATCACTGCGGCTTTCCGTTAAGAAAGCACCCCTTCTCCCGAAGTTACGGGGTCATTTTGCCGAGTTCCTTAACCAGAGTTCTCTCGCACACCTTAGGATTCTCTCCTCGCCTACCTGTGTCGGTTTGCGGTACAGGCACCTTTTATCTCGCTAGAAGCTTTTCTTGGCAGCGGGGAATCAAAGACTTCGCTCCATAAGGAGCTTCCCCATCACAGCTCAGCCTTCACGATAAGCGGATTTGCCTACTTATCAGCCTAACTGCTTGGACGTGCACAACCAATCGCACGCTTCTTCTATCCTTCTGCGTCCCTCCATTGCTCAAACGATAAAGAGGTGGTACAGGAATATCAACCTGTTGTCCATCGCCTACGCCTGTCGGCCTCGGCTTAGGTCCTGACTAACCCTGAGCGGACGAGCCTTCCTCAGGAAACCTTAGGCATTCGGTGGACGGGATTCTCACCCGTCTTTCGCTACTCATACCGGCATTCTCACTTCTAAGCACTCCACCAGTCCTTCCGGTCTGACTTCACTGTCCTTAGAACGCTCCCCTACCACTGATACCATTCGGTATCAATCCGCAGCTTCGGTGGTGTATTTAGCCCCGGTACATTTTCGGCGCAGAGTCACTCGACTAGTGAGCTATTACGCACTCTTTAAATGGTGGCTGCTTCTAAGCCAACATCCTAGTTGTCTAAGCAACTCCACATCCTTTTCCACTTAATACACACTTTGGGACCTTAGCTGGCGGTCTGGGCTGTTTCCCTTTTGACTACGGATCTTATCACTCGCAGTCTGACTCCTAAGGATAAGTCATTGGCATTCGGAGTTTGACTGAATTCGGTAATCCGATGAGGACCCCTAGTCCAATCAGTGCTCTACCTCCAAGACTCTTACACTTAAGGCTAGCCCTAAAGCTATTTCGGGGAGAACCAGCTATCTCCAGGTTCGATTGGAATTTCTCCGCTACCACACTCATCCCCGCACTTTTCAACGTGCGTGGGTTCGGGCCTCCATTCAGTGTTACCTGAACTTCACCCTGGACATGGGTAGATCACCTGGTTTCGGGTCTACGACCACGTACTAAACGCCCTATTCAGACTCGCTTTCGCTGCGGCTCCGCCTCTTCAGCTTAACCTCGCACGGGATCGTAACTCGCCGGTTCATTCTACAAAAGGCACGCCATCACCCGTTAACGGGCTCTGACTATTTGTAGGCACACGGTTTCAGGATCTCTTTCACTCCCCTTCCGGGGTGCTTTTCACCTTTCCCTCACGGTACTGGTTCACTATCGATCACTAGGGAGTATTTAGCTTGGGAGATGGTCCTCCCAGATTCCGACGGAATTTCACGTGTTCCGCCGTACTCAGGATATTCAAGAGAGAACGAAGTTTCGACTACGGGGTTGTTACCCTCTACGACGGACCTTTCCAGGTCGCTTCGTCTACCTCGTTCCTTTGTAACTCCGTATAGAATGTCCTACAACCCCAAGAGGCAAGCCTCTTGGTTTGGGCTATGTTCCGTTTCGCTCGCCGCTACTCAGGAAATCGCATTTGCTTTCTCTTCCTCCAGGTACTTAGATGTTTCAGTTCCCTGGGTCTGTCTTCCTTACCCTATGTATTCAGATAAGGATACCCATTACGTATGGTGGGTTTCCCCATTCGGAAATCTTCGGATCAAAGCTTACTTACAGCTCCCGAAGCATATCGGCGTTAGTCCCGTCCTTCATCGACTCCTAGTGTCAAGGCATCCACCGTGCGCCCTTTCTAACTTAACCAAACTAAAAATTAAAAAATATGAGCTACACTGTTATCTAGTTTTCAAAGAACATACATTTATATATGAGAGATAGTTCTCTCAAAACTGAACAAAACGAAACACGGAAACTTTATTGATGAACAGCGTTCATCAATTCTCCATAGAAAGGAGGTGATCCAGCCGCACCTTCCGATACGGCTACCTTGTTACGACTTCACCCCAATCATCTGTCCCACCTTAGGCGGCTGGCTCCAAAAAGGTTACCCCACCGACTTCGGGTGTTACAAACTCTCGTGGTGTGACGGGCGGTGTGTACAAGGCCCGGGAACGTATTCACCGCGGCATGCTGATCCGCGATTACTAGCGATTCCAGCTTCATGTAGGCGAGTTGCAGCCTACAATCGAACTGAGAACGGTTTTATGAGATTAGCTCCACCTCGCGGTCTTGCAGCTCTTTGTACCGTCCATTGTAGCACGTGTGTAGCCCAGGTCATAAGGGGCATGATGATTTGACGTCATCCCCACCTTCCTCCGGTTTGTCACCGGCAGTCACCTTAGAGTGCCCAACTTAATGATGGCAACTAAGATCAAGGGTTGCGCTCGTTGCGGACTTAACCCAACATCTCACGACACGAGCTGACGACAACCATGCACCACCTGTCACTCTGCTCCCGAAGGAGAAGCCCTATCTCTAGGGTTTTCAGAGGATGTCAAGACCTGGTAAGGTTCTTCGCGTTGCTTCGAATTAAACCACATGCTCCACCGCTTGTGCGGGCCCCCGTCAATTCCTTTGAGTTTCAGCCTTGCGGCCGTACTCCCCAGGCGGAGTGCTTAATGCGTTAACTTCAGCACTAAAGGGCGGAAACCCTCTAACTTTAGCACTCATCGTTTACGGCGTGGACTACCAGGGTATCTAATCCTGTTTGCTCCCCACGCTTTCGCGCCTCAGTGTCAGTTACAGACCAGAAAGTCGCCTTCGCCACTGGTGTTCCTCCATATCTCTACGCATTTCACCGCTACACATGGAATTCCACTTTCCTCTTCTGCACTCAAGTCTCCCAGTTTCCAATGACCCTCCACGGTTGAGCCGTGGGCTTTCACATCAGACTTAAGAAACCACCTGCGCGCGCTTTACGCCCAATAATTCCGGATAACGCTTGCCACCTACGTATTACCGCGGCTGCTGGCACGTAGTTAGCCGTGGCTTTCTGGTTAGGTACCGTCAAGGTGCCAGCTTATTCAACTAGCACTTGTTCTTCCCTAACAACAGAGTTTTACGACCCGAAAGCCTTCATCACTCACGCGGCGTTGCTCCGTCAGACTTTCGTCCATTGCGGAAGATTCCCTACTGCTGCCTCCCGTAGGAGTCTGGCCGTGTCTCAGTCCCAGTGTGGCCGATCACCCTCTCAGGTCGGCTACGCATCGTTGCCTTGGTGAGCCGTTACCTCACCAACTAGCTAATGCGACGCGGGTCCATCCATAAGTGACAGCCGAAGCCGCCTTTCAATTTCGAACCATGCAGTTCAAAATGTTATCCGGTATTAGCCCCGGTTTCCCGGAGTTATCCCAGTCTTATGGGCAGGTTACCCACGTGTTACTCACCCGTCCGCCGCTAACTTCATAAGAGCAAGCTCTTAATCCATTCGCTCGACTTGCATGTATTAGGCACGCCGCCAGCGTTCATCCTGAGCCAGGATCAAACTCTCCAATAAAGTTAGTTTGTCTAGCATCTAAAATAAAAATTGACGTTTCACGTTGTTTGTTTCGTTCAGTTTTCAAAGAACTACTTGGTCGCTCATTTGCGACTTCCTTATGTTAACATCTTCGTTAGTTAATGTCAACTAAGTTTTTTATTTCGTTTGTCGCTTGCGATGTCAATGTCATCAGCGACTTGTCTTATATTACACCTCTATATAATAATAGTCAATATTAATCTTTCATTTTAAAAAAAAAGATAAAAAAGGCTTTCATACCTCCCTTTTGTTTCTCATAGATATCAATAAGATAACTGAAAGAAGTGTAGAACTTGTTCAATCCTTCTTTATTACACGTCATAAACTCCCATTCAAGAAGCCCACACTATCATAGGAAGTTTCCAATCATTCTATTTTGGAGTCAAAAAAGCGGCTGTACTTCTCTTGCTAAGTGGTTCTTTTACCAGATTGATTTATTACAAACAGCTCTAAGTTATAGTCCTTTCATTCATAATTATGAATATGATATATACAAAAGTACACCTGCCTATGGTGCACGACTAGGGGTAGCGTTACGAGAAAAACAAAAAGAAACTTTTAAACTTGTTCGTAACCCTTATAGAAGAGCAGTCAGTTCTTTCATATCCTTAATTGGACCTCCTTATATGGAAAATCCCGAATGGAAACCCATCCGAAAGTTTTTATATCAAGATGAAAATTCCCCCAAAGGGATCTCATTTAAACAATTTCTATACTATCTATTTATGAAAGGGGCTCACGCAAGTGATATTAACCCACATTTCACACAACAATATATAGCTGGTGAAGAAGAATATGTGACCAATTATATATACTTAGAAAACTTCGATCAGGAAATGAAAAAATTAGAAAAGCGTTTCGAATTAAAAACCGCACCAATAAATGAGTTCTCAACATCATGGCATCATCAAACTCCCCGCCATGATTTATAAAGGGAATTTTAGCGAGGGCGATATTACTAACCCTTTATTTCCCCGTCATCCAACTTTTGAAAGCTTTTATAATACTGAATGTATACAACTTGTTCAAACAATATTTCAAAATGATTTCGACACATATAAATACAGCAAAGAATATCTATACTAATTTTAGTCTATTATCTTTGCTAAATAAAAAAGATACCTCATATACAAGGTATCTTTTTAACATTTCATTTATACAAATCATACTGTTTAACAGTCTCTATTCTCCACCTTGTTACCTTTTAATAGATTACATAACTTTTGCTTATCTGCCCATCCTACTCCTATTAAGACTAAACTTGCTCCCATTATTACTCTCCAGGTCAGAAATTCATTTAATAGAATAATTGAAGTAACAATACTTATTAATGGTAATGCATTTAAATATAATCCGCTCACTGATGCTGAAACTCTCTCTAGCGCTTTATTCCAAAACCAATATGCTAAAATTGTTGCTCCAATAACAAGGTATATTACACTAAGTCCCGTTTTCCAAGTTTCAACCTTTGGGAGACCGTAATAAAAAATTTCTACCAGTGCAAACGGTAAGAGAATAACAGCTCCAATAATTAAAGTTAATGTTGTAAAAACCTCGTTTGATAAATACTGTTCTTGTTTTGGTCGTTTTAGCAAAACTGTGTAGAAAGCAAATAGAAAAGTACTTAATAATATCAGTATATCTCCTATTAAAGACACTTCTTGATTAGCACTTTTAGATGGAATCGTAATAAAGAGTACTCCTATAGCACCCAATATAATTCCTATCCAATAATTCAATCGAATTTCCTCTTTCAAAAAGAGTGCTGAAAAAAGAATTGTAACTAATGGTAATGCAGCATCTATAATACTCACATGTAATCCACTTGTTAAAGAAATGCCGTAGGATGTAAACATAAAATAACCAGCTACACCGGTAAAAGCTAACAAACTCATTCTTTTCCATGAAACTTTTTTATGTACAACTGATTTTTTAAATTGCTTAAATGAGAATATCATGCAAATTCCACCTGCAAAGAAAAGGCGAATAAATAACAAAGTAAACGGCTGAATAGATTCTAACGCCCATTTTGTTGGCGCAATGGCTGTGCCCCATAATATAACAGCCACTAATAACATGCATATTTCTTTCATAATCCCCCACACCCATCAAAAATATATGTTAACTACCTTAATTATAGAATTTTTCTTATGTAAAATCCTTTAAAAACACAAAAGGTTATGCAAAAAGAGCTATATTGCTATTTTTCACATAACCTTTTTATATAAGATTACAAACATTCTTTTTACATCTGAACTATATTCTCATAAAGGTAATTCTTACCTTTATATTTAAAATAATAAAAATAAACACAAAAAACCTAAGTCGAAACGACTTAGGTTTTTGTTTGGCGACGTCCTACTCTCACAGGGACAAGGTCCCAACTACCATCGGCGCTAGAGAGCTTAACTTCCGTGTTCGGTATGGGAACGGGTGTGACCTCTCTGCCATCATCACCAAACTATTGAAGGCATATACCTTCAAAACTAGATAACATTTGCTACATATTATATGGTTAAGTCCTCGATCTATTAGTATTCGTCAGCTCCACATGTCACCATGCTTCCACCTCGAACCTATCAACCTGATCATCTTTCAGGGATCTTACTAGCTTACGCTATGGGAAATCTCATCTTGAGGGGCTTCATGCTTAGATGCTTTCAGCACTTATCCCTTCCGCACATAGCTACCCAGCTATGCCCTTGGCAGAACAACTGGTACACCAGCGGTGCGTCCATCCCGGTCCTCTCGTACTAAGGACAGCTCCTCTCAAATTCCTACGCCCACGACGGATAGGGACCGAACTGTCTCACGACGTTCTGAACCCAGCTCGCGTACCGCTTTAATGGGCGAACAGCCCAACCCTTGGGACCGACTACAGCCCCAGGATGCGATGAGCCGACATCGAGGTGCCAAACCTCCCCGTCGATGTGGACTCTTGGGAGATAAGCCTGTTATCCCGGGTAGCTTTTATCCGTTGAGCGATGGCCCTTCCATGCGGAACCACCGGATCACTAAGCCCGACTTTCGTCCCTGCTCGACTTGTAGGTCTCGCAGTCAAGCTCCCTTATGCCTTTGCACTCTACGAATGATTTCCAACCATTCTGAGGGAACCTTTGGGCGCCTCCGTTACACTTTAGGAGGCGACCGCCCCAGTCAAACTGCCCACCTGACACTGTCTCCCGGTCGATAAGACCCGTAGGTTAGAATTTCAATACAGTCAGGGCGGTATCCCACCAGCGCCTCCACCGAAGCTAGCGCTCCGGTTTCAATGGCTCCCGCCTATCCTGTACAAACTGTACCAAAATTCAATATCAGGCTACAGTAAAGCTCCACGGGGTCTTTCCGTCCTGTCGCGGGTAACCTGCATCTTCACAGGTACTATAATTTCACCGAGTCTCTGGTTGAGACAGTGCCCAAATCGTTACACCTTTCGTGCGGGTCGGAACTTACCCGACAAGGAATTTCGCTACCTTAGGACCGTTATAGTTACGGCCGCCGTTTACTGGGGCTTCAGTTCAGAGCTTCGCTTACGCTAACCCCTCTCCTTAACCTTCCAGCACCGGGCAGGTGTCCCCTATACTTCGCCTTACGGCTTCGCAGAGAGCTGTGTTTTTGCTAAACAGTCGCTTGGGCCTATTCACTGCGGCTTTCCGTTAGAAAGCACCCCTTCTCCCGAAGTTACGGGGTCATTTTGCCGAGTTCCTTAACCAGAGTTCTCTCGCACACCTTAGGATTCTCTCCTCGCCTACCTGTGTCGGTTTGCGGTACAGGCACCTTTTATCTCGCTAGAAGCTTTTCTTGGCAGCGGGGAATCAAAGACTTCGCTCCATAAGGAGCTTCCCCATCACAGCTCAGCCTTCACGATAAGCGGATTTGCCTACTTATCAGCCTAACTGCTTGGACGTGCACAACCAATCGCACGCTTCTTCTATCCTTCTGCGTCCCTCCATTGCTCAAACGATAAAGAGGTGGTACAGGAATATCAACCTGTTGTCCATCGCCTACGCCTGTCGGCCTCGGCTTAGGTCCTGACTAACCCTGAGGACGAGCCTTCCTCAGGAAACCTTAGGCATTCGGTGGACGGGATTCTCACCCGTCTTTCGCTACTCATACCGGCATTCTCACTTCTAAGCACTCCACCAGTCCTTCCGGTCTGACTTCACTGTCCTTAGAACGCTCCCCTACACTGATACCATTCGGTATCAATCCGCAGCTTCGGTGGTGTATTTAGCCCGGTACATTTTCGGCGCAGAGTCACTCGACTAGTGAGCTATTACGCACTCTTTAAATGGTGGCTGCTTCTAAGCCAACATCCTAGTTGTCTAAGCAACTCCACATCCTTTTCCACTTAATACACTTTGGGACCTTAGCTGGCGGTCTGGGCTGTTTCCCTTTTGACTACGGATCTTATCACTCGCAGTCTGACTCCTAAGGATAAGTCATTGGCATTCGGAGTTTGACTGAATTCGGTAATCCGATGAGACCCCTAGTCCAATCAGTGCTCTACCTCCAAGACTCTTACACTTAAGGCTAGCCCTAAAGCTATTTCGGGAGAACCAGCTATCTCCAGGTTCGATTGGAATTTCTCCGCTACCCACACCTCATCCCCGCACTTTTCAACGTGCGTGGGTTCGGGCCTCCATTCATTACCTGAACTTCACCCTGGACATGGGTAGATCACCTGGTTTCGGTCTACGACCACGTACTAAACGCCCTTCAGACTCGCTTTCGCTGCGGCTCCGCCTCTTCAGCTTAACCTCGCACGGGATCGTAACTCCGGTTCATTCTACAAAAGCACGCCATCACCCGTTAACGGGCTCTGACTATTGTAGGCACACGGTTTCTCTTCACTCTTCCGGGGCTTTCACCTTTCCCTCACGGTACTGTTCACTATCGATCACTAGGAGTATTTAGCCTTGGAGATGGTCCTCCCAGATTCCGACGGAATTTCACGTGTTCCGCCGTACTCAGGATACATTCAAGAGAGAACGAAGTTCGACTACGGGTTGTTACCCTCTACGACGGACCTTTCCAGGTCGCTTCGTCTACCTCGTTCCTTTGTAACTCCGTATAGAATGTCCTACAACCCCAAGAGCAAGCCTCTTGGTTTGGGCTATGTTCCGTTTCGCTCGCCGCTACTCAGGAAATCGCATTTGCTTTCTCTTCCTCCAGGTACTTAGATGTTTCAGTTCCCTGGGTCTGTCTTCCTTACCCTATGTATTCAGATAAGGATACCATACCATTACGTATGGTGGTTTCCCCATTCGGAAATCTTCGGATCAAAGCTTACTTACAGCTCCCCGAAGCATATCGGCGTTAGTCCGTCCTTCATCGACTCCTAGTGTCAAGGCATCCACCGTGCGCCCTTTCTAACTTAACCAAACTAAAAATAAAAAATATGAGCTACACTGTTATCTAGTTTTCAAAGAACATACATTTATATATGAGAGATAGTTCTCTCAAAACTGAACAAAACGAAACACGGAAACTTTATTGATGAACAGCGTTCATCAATTCTCCATAGAAAGGAGGTGATCCAGCCGCACCTTCCGATACGGCTACCTTGTTACGACTTCACCCCAATCATCTGTCCCACCTTAGGCGGCTGGCTCCAAAAAGTTACCCCACCGACTTCGGGTGTTACAAACTCTCGTGGTGTGACGGGCGGTGTACAAGGCCCGGGAACGTATCACCGCGCATGCTGATCCGCGATTACTAGCGATTCCAGCTTCATGTAGGCGAGTTGCAGCCTACAATCCGAACTGAGAACGTTTTATGAGATTAGCTCCACTCGCGTCTTGCAGCTCTTGTACCGTCCATTGTAGCACGTGTGTAGCCCAGTCATAAGGGCATGATGATTTGACGTCATCCCCACCTTCCTCCCGTTTGTCACCGGCAGTCACCTTAGAGTGCCAACTTAATGATGGCAACTAAGATCAAGGGTTGCGCTCGTTCGGGACTTAACCCAACATCTCACGACACGAGCTGACGACAACCATGCACCACCTGTCACTCTGCTCCCGAAGGAGAAGCCCTATCTCTAGGGTTTTCAGAGGATGTCAAGACCTGGTAAGGTTCTTCGCGTTGCTTCGAATTAAACCACATGCTCCACCGCTTGTGCGGGCCCCCGTCAATTCCTTTGAGTTTCAGCCTTGCGGCCGTACTCCCCAGGCGGAGTGCTTAATGCGTTAACTTCAGCACTAAAGGGCGGAAACCCTCTAACACTTAGCACTCATCGTTTACGGCGTGGACTACCAGGGTATCTAATCCTGTTTGCTCCCCACGCTTTCGCGCCTCAGTGTCAGTTACAGACCAGAAAGTCGCCTTCGCCACTGGTGTTCCTCCATATCTCTACGCATTTCACCGCTACACATGGAATTCCACTTTCCTCTTCTGCACTCAAGTCTCCCAGTTCCAATGACCCTCCACGGTTGAGCCGTGGGCTTTCACATCAGACTTAAGAAACCACCTGCGCGCGCTTTACGCCCAATAATTCCGGATAACGCTTGCCACCTACGTATTACCGCGGCTGCTGGCACGTAGTTAGCCGTGGCTTTCTGGTTAGGTACCGTCAAGGTGCCAGCTTATTCAACTAGCACTTGTTCTTCCCTAACAACAGAGTTTTACGACCCGAAAGCCTTCATCACTCACGCGGCGTTGCTCCGTCAGACTTTCGTCCATTGCGGAAGATTCCCTACTGCTGCCTCCCGTAGGAGTCTGGGCCGTGTCTCAGTCCCAGTGTGGCCGATCACCCTCTCAGGTCGGCTACGCATCGTTGCCTTGGTGAGCCGTTACCTCACCAACTAGCTAATGCGACGCGGGTCCATCCATAAGTGACAGCCGAAGCCGCCTTTCAATTTCAAACCATGCGGTTCAAAATGTTATCCGGTATTAGCCCCGGTTTCCCGGAGTTATCCCAGTCTTATGGGCAGGTTACCCACGTGTTACTCACCCGTCCGCCGCTAACTTCATAAGAGCAAGCTCTTAATCCATTCGCTCGACTTGCATGTATTAGGCACGCCGCCAGCGTTCATCCTGAGCCAGGATCAAACTCTCCAATAAAGTTAGTTTGTCTAGCATCTAAAATAAAAATTGACGTTTCACGTTGTTTGTTTCGTTCAGTTTTCAAAGAACTACTTGGCCGCTCATTTGCGACTTCCTTATGTTAACATTTTCATCTTTCAATGTCAACTAAGTTTTTCATTTCGTTTGTCGCTTGCGACGTTATTGTCATCGGCGACTTGTTCTATATTACACCTCTATACTCTAATCGTCAACACTTTTTATAAAGATATTCAATTAAATGTTTTTTACGCTCTTTTGGCTATATACGTCCCTACAAAAATTCATTACCGTAAAACTACCTTCTGCTTCTCTTTAATTTATTCTCGCAAAACATATTCAATTTACTTTGACCCTAGCTTAATTTGCTTGAATATTTCCCTTCCCCAAAACTGTTAATCTTATTTAAACAAATACTAGTATATAATTAGAGGGTTGTTGTACCATCAATGAAATCCATTAGAAGTAGGTGAAGATATGAAAGATATACGTATCCTTATAGCAGACGATGATAAAGAAATCCGTAATTTACTAAAAATATATTTAGAACGAGAATTATATATGGTAGATACTGCGATTGATGGCGAAGTAGCCTTACAGTTATTTAATCAAAACAACTATAGCCTCGTTATATTAGATCTTATGATGCCGAAAGTAGATGGTATCGAAGTATGTAGAAAGCTAAGGGATAAAACTAACGTACCGATATTAATGCTAACCGCTAAAGATCACGAAGTCGATAAAATTTTAGGTTTAAGCATTGGTGCTGATGATTACATTACGAAGCCTTTCAGCATTCACGAAGTGGTTGCACGAGTCAAAGCTCTTATACGGCGTTTTTTCGTTCTTGGAAGTAACATTAGTGTACAAGAGCAGACAACTTTAGCTTTTAAAGGACTAACTATCAATTTAAATACATATACAGTTCACACAAATAAAGAAGAAATCAGCTTAACCGGAAAAGAATTAGAACTATTAAAATTCTTTACTTCAAACCCAGGACAAGTATTTACAAAAACACAGCTCTTCCGCAATGTATGGGACGATAATTATATAGAAGATGATAATACCGTTATGGTACATATTCGAAAACTTAGAAAGAAAATAGAAATCGATCCTTCCAATCCAAAATTCATTCAAACTGTATGGGGAATTGGTTATAAGTTTGTAGGTGAAAAGCTTGAAGATCGATAAAATCCTCTTCCTTATTTCATTACAACTTATCATTTACGGGCTTTTAAATATACAAATGGATCCAAAAGTAAAAATTTCTTTATTTATTACCCTTATCTTAATTACAATGTATCTCTTCTTTTCAAGAATACAATTCATTCAAAATCGCAAATCAATAGACACTAAATTAAGTCGTGCACTAAAGGGGAATTTACAAACGAGATTATTCACAAGTAATGATCAATCGTTACATAATATCGTTTTTTCAATAAACGAACTAATAGCTGAATTAGAAAAGGTTCGGATTAAAGCAAAAAGGTCTGAGGAATCTAGAAAACAACTTTTATCTAGTATCTCACACGATATCCGAACACCACTCACCTCCATTATTGGATATATCGATGCTTTAAAAGATGGGGTTGCTGCTTCTGAAATAGAAAAGCAAGAATATCTTAAAATACTTTATATGAAATCAAATAACTTAAAGCACCTAGTTGATGAAATATTCAATATGGCAAAGCTAGACGCTAATGAATTTCCACTAAAAGAAGAAAAACTCGACTTTTCTGAAGTTACTAGAGAAGCTTTGATCGAGTTTTTACCCGAACTCTCAAAACATAATATTAAACTACAAGTTCTTATACCAGAGTCTACTTGTCCTATCATTGCAGATCACCTAAGCCTTATGCGGATTATAGGTAACTTAATGAAAAATGCCATTTATTACGGAAAGAATGGGAAAACAATAGGAGTCGAACTACTAGAAACGGATGCAGCATATGAACTTCTTATTTGGGATAAAGGTCCTGGTATTCCAAAACATGATTTACAAAACGTATTCGAGCGAATGTACCGAAGCGAACAATCAAGAAACTCGTCTTTTGGTGGTAGCGGGCTCGGGCTTTCTATTTCTAAAGCGCTCGTTGAGAGGAATGGTGGGCATATATGGGTTAAAAGTATTCCATGGGAACGAACCACTTTTGGCTTTTCCATTCCAAAACACAATACTTTTAAGAAATAGTTAAGAAATGATTAATATGCAGTTAAGCCTTCCTTTTTATCATGTAAATAAGAACTTATAGAAAGTAGGTGACTCCTATAAACACAATTATAAAAACGACTAATCTTACTAAAGTATATGGCAAGCAAAAATCCGTAGATAATCTAAATATTAACGTTCAACAAGGAGAAATTTATGGATTCATAGGACGTAACGGTGCTGGTAAAACGACAACCATTCGTATGCTGCTTAGTCTTATAAAGCCTACAAGTGGAACTATCGAAATATTCGGAGAGGACTTATTTCAAAATCAAAAAGATATTTTAAGTAGAATTGGTTCTATCGTTGAAGTTCCAGGGTTTTATGAAAACTTAACTGCAAAAGAAAACTTATTAATTAATGCAAAGATAATCGGGGTTTACAAAAAGAATGCTATTGAAGAAGCATTAGAAATAGTGGGCTTGCAGCATGAAACAAAAAAGTTAGTAGGAAAGTATTCTCTAGGCATGAAGCAGCGCCTAGGAATTGCACGCGCTCTTCTCCATTATCCCGAACTACTCATATTAGATGAACCGACTAACGGACTAGACCCCATCGGTATTAAAGAAATGCGAAAACTTATTCATTCTTTAGCTCAAGAAAGGAATATAACGATACTCATTTCTAGTCACATTTTAGCAGAGGTAGAACAGTTAGTTGATCGTATCGGAATTATTCACGAAGGAAGGTTACTAGAAGAAGTTTCTCTTGATAAGCTGCGCAAAGCAAACCGTAAGTACATAGAATTTCAGGTGAATAATGACAATAAAGCTGCGATGCTATTAGAAAATCAATTTCAAATTTTCGATTATGAGGTACATGATGAAGGGAATATTCGCATTTACTCTCATTTTGGGCAACAAGGATACATCAACAGAACATTCGTTCTTAATGATATCGAAGTATTAAAAATGATGATCAGTGAAGACAGATTAGAAGATTATTTCACCAAACTAGTTGGAGGTGGGACAATTGGTTAATCTACTCTATACAGAACTATTAAAACTAAAACGCTCTAATATGTTTTTAATTAGCATTATTGGAGCTGGTGTCGCACCTTTCTTAGTCGTAGTAGCCTCTTATATACATATAAAAACAAAACAGCCAACTCCGACTATTTGGTTCCACCAGTTATTCACTGACGTTAACTTATATACTACTTTAGTTATAGGATTCCCTTTATACGGAGTAGTTGTTGCTTATATGTTTACCCGCGAATATGCAGAAGATACACTAAAAAATTTACTAACTATCCCCGTGTCGCGCATTAGTTTTATTATAAGTAAGTTCATCATCCTCTTCCTTTGGATTATGATGCTAACTTTAGTCGCTTGGTCGCTTACTGTAGTATTAGGGCTATTGGGGAACTTCCCTGGTTTTAACATTACTTTACTTTTAGGTTCTTTCCTAAAATTTTTAATATGTGGTGGACTTCTCTTTCTATTGTCTTCACCTATTGTGCTATTAACTCTTGTAATGCAGAGCTATGTACCGCCTATTATATTAACAGTCATTATTACAATGATGAATCTTATGCTCGTAAACTCCAAACATAAAGATTTATTTCCGTGGACCGCTACTCTAGATATTGCAAATAATGAATTACAACCGACATATCCACCAGAGTATTCTTATATCATCATTGCAGCAACAGCAATTTTCGGATTTATTGCAACACTATTCTATTTTAAGAAAGTAGACATTCATTAATTTATAGGAGTGAAACTATGAGCGATATCATTATTGCCTTCATACTCGGTATTGTAGAAGGATTAGCTGAATTTTTACCTATATCCTCTACTGGCCACCTTATATTAGTCGGGCATTTATTAGGCTTTGAAGGAGAAAGAGCAAAAACGTTTGAAATTGTTATTCAGCTAGGCGCAATTTTAGCTATTGCAATTTTATATCATAAACGCCTCGTTTCTTTATGTAATATTAAGCCTCTTCTACGCAAAGAGAAAAAATTCAACGCGTTCCATGTATTTCTTGGCGTATTTCCGGCAGTAGTTGCTGGTTTGCTACTACATGATGTTATTAAAACTTACTTATTTCAGCCATACACTGTTGTGATTGGACTTGTAGCAGGAGCAATTCTTATGATCTTTGCAGAAGTAAAAAAGCAAGAAGCAACCTCCTATTCACTGGACGATTTAACGTACCGTCAAGCATTAACAATTGGATTATTTCAATGTTTAGCAGTATACCCTGGCTTCTCTAGAGCCGGCTCTACTATCTCTGGAGGTCTATTGGCAAAAGTAAATTATAAGACTGCATCTGAATTCTCTTTTCTAATAGCTCTTCCTGTAATGATTGGGGCTACAGGCTTAGACTTACTAAAAAGCTGGACGTATTTAAGTGTCGATGACCTCCCTATGTTTGCGGTAGGATTCATTACCTCTTTTATAGTAGCGATGCTAGCGGTAGTAACTTTTCTAAAGCTTTTAGAGAAGATAGGTTTAAAACCTTTTGCATACTATCGTATTTTGCTGGCTATCTTATTTACGCTTTTCGTATTACTATAGATTCATATAAGTCACATATCATTAAACTGATATTCAATTTTAGAATATCGGTTTTTTATCTATTTCAACTCTAGTACTACTCACTTCAATATGGCATAGTGATAATAAACTACCATTAATAGTCTGAAGGTTCTTTAAGTAACTATATCCTTTATCATAAAATGCAATTGGAAAATTAAAGATCCCATATATGTACAGAACATATTTACAAACCATATTCATTCCACATAGTATCTTTGAAATTTGCAACACACTGATACAAATTTTAAATGAGCACAAAGACAGAATAAGTAAATAAATAAATCTCCTAGGAATTATAAAGCGACTAAATATTAATTAGAGTGAGGTGACGATAAAATGAATCAATTAGCACAGACATATTGGAATATTTATTGGGGAAACAACAAAAAACCAGAATCTGTTATAGCTTGGCAATTTGGAGATTCCCCTAATTATCTTGCACAACTAGTAATTGACGGTATTAAAACTGCTACATGCTCCGGTCACATTTTTTCTGAATTAGAAAATGAACCGCTACCGACCACTAATGATTATAGTATTATACTTAATAGTAATGATGAACCTGTAGCTATTATTAAGATAATAGAAGTAACTGTAACACCAATGAATGAAGTAAGCGAAGAATTCGCTATCGCTGAAGGCGAAGGAGACACCCATGTTCGTTTTTTTACAAAGGAACTAAATGAGCTTGGTCTTAATTTCTCTGAAGATATGTTACTCGTCTGTGAGCGTTTTGAACTTGTTGATGTGAACAATAAAGTGAAATTATAAAAAACTGAGATTTACCACCCATTCTTATTTTTATAAAACACAAAAAAGACAAGTCATTCTGACTTGTCTTAAAGTTGCTTGGCGACGTCCTACTCTCACAGGGACAAGGTCCCAACTACCATCGGCGCTAGAGAGCTTAACTTCCGTGTTCGGTATGGGAACGGGTGTGACCTCTCTGCCATCATCACCAAACTATTGAAGGCATATTCCTTCAAAACTAGATAACATTGCTACATATTATATGGTTAAGTCCTCGATCTATTAGTATTCGTCAGCTCCACATGTCACCATGCTTCCACCTCGAACCTATCAACCTGATCATCTTTCAGGGATCTTACTAGCTTACGCTATGGGAAATCTCATCTTGAGGGGGGCTTCATGCTTAGATGCTTTCAGCACTTATCCCTTCCGCACATAGCTACCCAGCTATGCCCTTGGCAGAACAACTGGTACACCAGCGTGCGTCCATCCCGGTCCTCTCGTACTAAGGACAGCTCCTCTCAAATTTCCTACGCCCACGACGGATAGGGACCGAACT
Source organism: Bacillus thuringiensis (assembly GCF_001595725.1). GTDB lineage: Bacteria > Bacillota > Bacilli > Bacillales > Bacillaceae_G > Bacillus_A > Bacillus_A thuringiensis_K. Next base: position 284,309 of record NZ_CP014282.1, on the reverse strand, counting down.
GTCTCACGACGTTCTGAACCCAGCTCGCGTACCGCTTTAATGGGCGAACAGCCCAACCCTTGGGACCGACTACAGCCCCAGGATGCGATGAGCGACATCGAGGTGCCAAACCTCCCCGTCGATGTGGACTCTTGGGGGAGATAAGCCTGTTATCCCCGGGTAGCTTTTATCCGTTGAGCGATGGCCCTTCCATGCGGAACCACCGGATCACTAAGCCCGACTTTCGTCCCTGCTCGACTTGTAGGTCTCGCAGTCAAGCTCCCTTATGCCTTTGCACTCTACGAATGATTTCCAACCATTCTGAGGGAACCTTTGGGCGCCTCCGTTACACTTTAGGAGGCGACCGCCCCAGTCAAACTGCCCACCTGACACTGTCTCCCGGGTCGATAAGACCCGTAGGTTAGAATTTCAATACAGTCAGGGCGTATCCCACCAGCGCCTCCACCGAAGCTAGCGCTCCGGTTTCAATGGCTCCCGCCTATCCTGTACAAACTGTACCAAAATTCAATATCAGGCTACAGTAAAGCTCCACGGGGTCTTTCCGTCCTGTCGCGGGTAACCTGCATCTTCACAGGTACTATAATTTCACCGAGTCTCTGGTTGAGACAGTGCCCAAATCGTTACACCTTTCGTGCGGGTCGGAACTTACCCGACAAGGAATTTCGCTACCTTAGGACCGTTTATAGTTACGGCCGCCGTTTACTGGGGCTTCAGTTCAGAGCTTCGCTTACGCTAACCCCTCTCCTTAACCTTCCAGCACCGGGCAGGTGTCACCCCCTATACTTCGCCTTACGGCTTCGCAGAGAGCTGTGTTTTTGCTAAACAGTCGCTTGGGCCTATTCACTGCGGCTTTCCGTTAAGAAAGCACCCCTTCTCCCGAAGTTACGGGGTCATTTTGCCGAGTTCCTTAACCAGAGTTCTCTCGCACACCTTAGGATTCTCTCCTCGCCTACCTGTGTCGGTTTGCGGTACAGGCACCTTTTATCTCGCTAGAAGCTTTTTTGGCAGCGGGGAATCAAAGACTTCGCTCCATAAGGAGCTTCCCCATCACAGCTCAGCCTTCACAATAAGCGGATTTGCCTACTTATCAGCCTAACTGCTTGGACGTGCACAACCAATCGCACGCTTCTTCTATCCTTCTGCGTCCCTCCATTGCTCAAACGATAAAGAGGTGGTACAGGAATATCAACCTGTTGTCCATCGCCTACGCCTGTCGGCCTCGGCTTAGGTCCTGACTAACCCTGAGCGGACGAGCCTTCCTCAGGAAACCTTAGGCATTCGGTGGACGGGATTCTCACCCGTCTTCGCTACTCATACCGGCATTCTCACTTCTAAGCACTCCACCAGTCCTTCCGGTCTGACTTCACTGTCCTTAGAACGCTCCCCTACCACTGATACCATTCGGTATCAATCCGCAGCTTCGGTGGTGTATTTAGCCCCGGTACATTTTCGGCGCAGAGTCACTCGACTAGTGAGCTATTACGCACTCTTTAAATGGTGGCTGCTTCTAAGCCAACATCCTAGTTGTCTAAGCAACTCCACATCCTTTTCCACTTAATACACACTTTGGGACCTTAGCTGGCGGTCTGGGCTGTTTCCCTTTTGACTACGGATCTTATCACTCGCAGTCTGACTCCTAAGGATAAGTCATTGGCATTCGGAGTTTGACTGAATTCGGTAATCCGATGAGGACCCCTAGTCCAATCAGTGCTCTACCTCCAAGACTCTTACACTTAAGGCTAGCCCTAAAGCTATTTCGGGGAGAACCAGCTATCTCCAGGTTCGATTGGAATTTCTCCGCTACCCACACCTCATCCCCGCACTTTTCAACGTGCGTGGGTTCGGGCCTCCATTCAGTGTTACCTGAACTTCACCCTGGACATGGGTAGATCACCTGGTTCGGGTCTACGACCACGTACTAAACGCCCTATTCAGACTCGCTTTCACTGCGGCTCCGCCTCTTCAGCTTAACCTCGCACGGGATCGTAACTCGCCGGTTCATTCTACAAAAGGCACGCCATCACCCGTTAACGGGCTCTGACTATTTGTAGGCACACGGTTTCAGGATCTCTTTCACTCCCCTTCCGGGGTGCTTTTCACCTTTCCCTCACGGTACTGGTTCACTATCGATCACTAGGGAGTATTTAGCCTTGGGAGATGGTCCTCCCAGATTCCGACGGAATTTCACGTGTTCCGCCGTACTCAGGATACATTCAAGAGAGAACGAAGTTTCGACTACGGGGTTGTTACCCTCTACGACGGACCTTTCCAGGTCGCTTCGTCTACCTCGTTCCTTTGTAACTCCGTATAGAATGTCCTACAACCCCAAGAGGCAAGCCTCTTGGTTTGGGCTATGTTCCGTTTCGCTCGCCGCTACTCAGGAAATCGCATTTGCTTTCTCTTCCTCCAGGTACTTAGATGTTTCAGTTCCCTGGGTCTGTCTTCCTTACCCTATGTATTCAGATAAGGATACCATACCATTACGTATGGTGGGTTTCCCCATTCGGAAATCTTCGGATCAAAGCTTACTTACAGCTCCCGAAGCATATCGGCGTTAGTCCCGTCCTTCATCGACTCCTAGTGTCAAGGCATCCACCGTGCGCCCTTTCTAACTTAACCAAACTAAAAATTAAAAAATATGAGCTACACTGTTATCTAGTTTTCAAAGAACATACATTTATATATGAGAGATAGTTCTCTCAAAACTGAACAAAACGAAACACGGAAACTTTATTGATGAACAGCGTTCATCAATTCTCCATAGAAAGGAGGTGATCCAGCCGCACCTTCCGATACGGCTACCTTGTTACGACTTCACCCCAATCATCTGTCCCACCTTAGGCGGCTGGCTCCAAAAAGGTTACCCCACCGACTTCGGGTGTTACAAACTCTCGTGGTGTGACGGGCGGTGTGTACAAGGCCCGGAACGTATTCACCGCGGCATGCTGATCCGCGATTACTAGCGATTCCAGCTTCATGTAGGCGAGTTGCAGCCTACAATCCGAACTGAGAACGGTTTTATGAGATTAGCTCCACCTCGCGGTCTTGCAGCTCTTTGTACCGTCCATTGTAGCACGTGTGTAGCCCAGGTCATAAGGGGGCATGATGATTTGACGTCATCCCCACCTTCCTCCGGTTTGTCACCGGCAGTCACCTTAGAGTGCCCAACTTAATGATGGCAACTAAGATCAAGGGTTGCGCTCGTTGCGGGACTTAACCCAACATCTCACGACACGAGCTGACGACAACCATGCACCACCTGTCACTCTGCTCCCGAAGGAGAAGCCCTATCTCTAGGGTTTTCAGAGGATGTCAAGACCTGGTAAGGTTCTTCGCGTTGCTTCGAATTAAACCACATGCTCCACCGCTTGTGCGGGCCCCCGTCAATTCCTTTGAGTTTCAGCCTTGCGGCCGTACTCCCCAGGCGGAGTGCTTAATGCGTTAACTTCAGCACTAAAGGGCGGAAACCCTCTAACACTTAGCACTCATCGTTTACGGCGTGGACTACCAGGGTATCTAATCCTGTTTGCTCCCCACGCTTTCGCGCCTCAGTGTCAGTTACAGACCAGAAAGTCGCCTTCGCCACTGGTGTTCCTCCATATCTCTACGCATTTCACCGCTACACATGGAATTCCACTTTCCTCTTCTGCACTCAAGTCTCCCAGTTTCCAATGACCCTCCACGGTTGAGCCGTGGGCTTTCACATCAGACTTAAGAAACCACCTGCGCGCGCTTTACGCCCAATAATTCCGGATAACGCTTGCCACCTACGTATTACCGCGGCTGCTGGCACGTAGTTAGCCGTGGCTTTCTGGTTAGGTACCGTCAAGGTGCCAGCTTATTCAACTAGCACTTGTTCTTCCCTAACAACAGAGTTTTACGACCCGAAAGCCTTCATCACTCACGCGGCGTTGCTCCGTCAGACTTTCGTCCATTGCGGAAGATTCCCTACTGCTGCCTCCCGTAGGAGTCTGGGCCGTGTCTCAGTCCCAGTGTGGCCGATCACCCTCTCAGGTCGGCTACGCATCGTTGCCTTGGTGAGCCGTTACCTCACCAACTAGCTAATGCGACGCGGGTCCATCCATAAGTGACAGCCGAAGCCGCCTTTCAATTTCGAACCATGCAGTTCAAAATGTTATCCGGTATTAGCCCGGTTTCCCGGAGTTATCCCAGTCTTATGGGCAGGTTACCCACGTGTTACTCACCCGTCCGCCGCTAACTTCATAAGAGCAAGCTCTTAATCCATTCGCTCGACTTGCATGTATTAGGCACGCCGCCAGCGTTCATCCTGAGCCAGGATCAAACTCTCCAATAAAGTTAGTTTGTCTAGCATCTAAAATAAAAATTGACGTTTCACGTTGTTTGTTTCGTTCAGTTTTCAAAGAACTACTTAGTCGCTCATTTGCGACTTCCTTATGTTAACATTTTCATCTTTCAATGTCAACTAAGTTTTTTATTTCGTTTGTCGCTTTCGACGTTGTTGTCATCGGCGACTTGTTCTATATTACACCTCTATACTCTAATCGTCAATACCTTTTATCCTTTTTATTTTATAAATTATGAAGGGTATTTTTATACTTCTTCCCTAAAGATTAATAAACTAGCGCAGTCCCTTTCATAATCGACAGTTTATACTTTCTAAAGAATGAATATCAAGCCAAACAAATATATATTAAAAGTAGCTTTTTTATTTAGACTTCTCTCTAGAAATTATAAATACACCATACATTTACTAAAAATCTAATTAACCTTAGGAGGCGTTATGAAATGCATGTTAATAAGAAAATCATTTATGTATCCCATGATGCCCATTTCCACGGAGCACAGCTGCTTTCTTTACATACTATTAAAGCTCTCAAAGAAAACTTTCATTACTCCGTCGCAATTATTTCTATTGGAACGGGCATTTTAATCCACGACTTTCAAAAGTATGGTCCTGTTTATTGCCTAGAGGAAGACTACCCAACGGACAAAAAGATCGAATCATTAATAAAGAAGTTATTATCACAAGACTATACCATCGCCATATGTAGTACCGTCATAAGTGGTGATATAGTTGCATTACTAGCTAAACATAATATAAAAGTTATTTCATTAATACATGAATTGCCGCATTTAATACAACAGTACTCTGCTGAGGGAAAAGCGATAAAAATTGCCGAGTCTGCTCACAAAATTGTCTTCCCTTCACAATACGTGTATGAAAAGTTCCGTACAATCACCCAATTAGATCATCAAAAGTGCCACATCCTCCCTCAAGGTTTGTTTAACCACAATCCTTATAAGAACAATATTGCAAAAGCGAGAAACGAATTACGAAAAAAACACAACCTGCCTCTAGATAGTAAAATCATTTTGGGGGTAGGCTTCGCTGATCATCGAAAAGGGATAGATTTATTCTCACTTATTGCTTACTCAGTAAGAAAGATTCATAAAAATATTCATTTTATCTGGGTTGGGAAAACAGATGTTCACTTTTTAAACACGCTATCACCAAGATATACAGCACATTTTACATTAGTGGATCCTACTCCAGATATCGGTTTATATAACGCTGGGGCTGATTTATATTTATTAACTTCAAGAGAAGATCCTTTCCCAAACGTGGTTTTAGAAGCATTAGATACAAAACTCCCTGTTATAGGGTTTAAAAACGCTGGAGGTTTTGAAGATGTTGTTACGGAACAAACTGGCGCATTAGTAGACTATTTAAACTTACCGATGATGCTGGAAAAAATATACGAATTTATCGGGGATGAAGATTTACGATTACAAAAAGGGACCTTTGGCCAAGAACTTATTGAAAAAAATTTCAACTTTCTTCATTACATTTATCAATTATTAAACTTGCTTGAGCATAATTATAAAAAAATAAGCGTCATTGTACCGAACTATAATTACGAAAAATACTTATCCGAACGAGTTAAATCAATATTAAATCAAACCTATCCCCTTTACGAACTAATTTTCCTAGACGATGCCTCTACTGACAATAGCGTATCTATATTTGAAAAGCTGCTCTCAAACGAAAATAAACATCACCTGAAAATTCAGCAGATTATTAATTATAAAAACTCTGGTTCTGTATTTAAACAATGGATAAAAGGTGTCTCTGCAGCAACCGGTGATTATATTTGGATTGCTGAGGCCGATGACTTATGTGATCAGACATTTTTAGAAGAAGTAATACAAGGTTTTCATATAGATAGTGATGTTGCCTTAAGCTACACACAATCAAAACAAATAGATGAACAAGGAAATATATTGGCCAATCATTATTTAGATTACACAAATGATATTGATAAAGAAAAATGGCAGAGTTCTTATGTGCGAAAAGGGATAGATGAAATACAAGATACGTTACTTATCAAAAACACCATACCTAATGTCTCAAGTGTAGTTTTTAAAAACATAGATATAAAAACAACAGCAAAACAATTGGAACAGTTTAAAATAGCCGGTGATTGGTTTTTCTATGTTTCTATCCTTAAAGAGGGGAACATTTATTTCAATCCAAAACCTCTAAACTATCATAGACGACATACAAATAGTGTAACGAGAGCAGAAGATTCATATTCCCATTACAGTGAAGTTGTACAAATGCAGAATTTCATTAAAGAAACCTTTACTATCGACGACATTTCAAAAAAGAAAATGTACGCATATAGAAAGTATCTTAAAACATATTTGAAGGTTTAATTATATATTTTCTTTACCATCAGTATCTCTTGTAAGACATTACTATTATTTAAGGAGGGTTACTCTTTGAAAGAATTTATAGAGGCAAATAAAGATTTGATTTCTCAAATTGCACAGAACTACAATGTAAATGCAAGTATCCATCCGGAGGATCATATCTTCCAATTCCTGGTCACGAATCCAGTCTTTCCTTCTAAAAAAGAAGCAATAGATTATTATTTTAAAGATGGAAGAAAATCAGCAGAAACACTCTTAGATTTAATGACTTCCTTTTATCCTCCTGTAGACACTCCAACAAAATTATTAGAATTCGCATCCGGATATGGCTGCGTAACACGCCATTTATTAAACTTACAAACGAACTTACATATAACTACCTGTGATATACATGAAGAGGCTATTAGTTTTATTGAACGCACATTAAATACTTCATCTATCTTATCTCACCCTGAGCCGGAACAAGTAAAATTATCGTCTACGTATGATATCGTTTTTGGTCTATCCTTTTTTTCTCATATGCCTGATACAACTTGGTTTCGTTGGCTTCAAACATTGTATAATGCTGTGTCCCCTGGCGGATTATTCATTTTCACAACTCATGGATATCAAAGTAAAAAGTACTTCGGCTTTCCAGATTTAAATAAACAGGGTTATTGGTTTCTCCCCTCTAGTGAACAACTGGATTTAGATGTGCATCAATACGGGCAAACGATCGTTAGTCCCTCTTACGTATGTGACAAAATTAAATTATTACCTTATAATCCTATCATCAAAAAATACACTGAAGGTTTTTGGTGGGAACATCAAGACCTTTGGGTAATACAAAAAGAAACAAAATAATAAACCATGCTCTACTTATACAGAAGTAGGGCATGGCTTATTATTTTTTACTATATAAGAACTCTTCAATCCATAGCTTATTTAATCTAATTCCACTTTTGAAATCCACTTTCGGTTCCCAATTACATTCTCGTCTTACCCTATCTATATTTAAAATGATTTTTTGAACATTTTCTTGCTTTTGTTTATAGCAGATAAAGTCCACTTTTCTTTCCGTTAATTTCTCCAATTCTACTATAATTCGTTTTAAAGAGAGACCCTTGCCGCTCCCTATGTTATACACACAAGATTTCAAGCGATTTAATTGTGATAGTTGTATAGTGATTTCCACTAGATCATCGATATAAATATAATCTCGAATAATCTCTTGTGGATTCCCATATATATTAATCTTTTCATTACTGAGATGCTGATACAAAAAACAGTTTATTGCTCCAACTTTCTTTAACGGGTTTTGATATTTTCCATATGGATTAGAATATCTACATACAACATAGTCCATTCCATACTTTTTCTTATAAAAGTACAAATAATTTTCAAGCGACACTTTTGTTATTCCATAAGGAGATAGTGGTTTTAATGGATGTTTCTCATCAATAGGTAAATATTCTGGTTCACCATAAACTGTGCCTCCAGAGGATGCTAATACAATTTTTTTAATAGGGAAACGTTTAACAGTTTCCATGAAATTAAGAAAAAAAAAGCTACTGTTCCTATCTCCAAAAACATCTTCAATTGAAGTTGTTACATTAGACGTTGCAGCTAAATAAATAATAATATCCACATTTACTAAAGCCTTATATATATCTTCAACATTTGCTAAATCACCTTTAATAAATTCAACCTCACTTATAAGATTTTGAGGAAAATTATTTATATGTCTGGAAAATACTTTTACATTTTGACCTTGTTTCAATAAACCTAATGCGAGGTTAATACCAATGAAACTATTTCCACCTACTATTAAATAATTATTCTTCCCCATAATATCCTCTCTAGTAATAAGATTTTTGCTTATCACACCTAGAAATACAAATAAATGAACTTGGACACTTTTATTATTTCTTTTCTTATAATTAATTGTATGCCTCTTATACATTTTCATTATCTTTATTTTATATTTCCCTTTTAGAATGGCTTTCTTATTTAAGACGAAAGCAAAATACACTCATAATATTTACTCATTCTCATGAATATATTGGATTAATAAAAAATCCTCTTCTATACCCTTAAAAAAGGAGTGTTAAACTCATGAAAAATATAAATCAAAAGTTTTTAGAGTACATCATTCTACATAAAGATCGAATTCCGCATTTCCATAAGGATTTTCCCCTTATATTATTTTGGAGTCATAGAAGCGGATGTACCGCATTAGCTAATTGGTTCTTCTTTCAAATTGGATTATTTCCTGAAGCAAAGAAATACAATGATTTTATTCATTACTATGAATTCTGGGTATATAAAAATAACCCCAATTATATACAAGCGGTACATAGCGGTCTTCTAGAAGCCAAAAAGCATGTTTGTAAACTCGTACGAAATCCCTATAAGAGGGCCGTTAGCTCATTTTTATTACTTGCTGACAATCCTTATGCTAGTCCTCAATGGAATAGTATCCGAAAGTGTTTTTATAATGACAAGCATAGTAAGCAAGGAATATCATTCAAACAATTTTTATATTACGTTCAAGCACTTGGTTCCAATTCCCAAGTAATAGATATGCACTTTAGTCAACAATACGTCCAAGGTGAAGAAGCCTTTATCCAACGCTATATACCTTTAGAAGATTTTAATAAGCAAATTCCCAAAATAGAAAACGAATACGGTTTGATTAAATCTGACCTAACCAAACTTACAAGTTCAGGTCATCATCGCGCTCACAAGATGGTTTATACAGGAAGCTATGCAGAACTTAGCATTACAGATGAAGCCTTTCCCCGATTTCCAACATACGCAAGCTTTTATGACAAAGAAACAATGGATTTAGTTACAGAAATATATGCAAAGGACTTTGAAATGTATCCATACACGAAAGGGATATTTTAAACCCCTACGTTTTTCAATGAATAAAAGCAAATGTATCGCATAGCATAAAGTGAAACTTTAATTAGTGTGGGGTTCTCCCCTACTAATTATTCCCTTCTACCAATCTTACTTTTATGGTTTCCCTAATTTCTACCCACTCTCTTTGGTTTCACATGTGTCTGATACTATCCATAAAGTGAGGGCGTTTACGGGCAGTTCATATCCCACCCAACTTCTTTGCTCCAGCCGGATTTTGAGGTGAGAGCATTACTGCCATGAAAATAATGGGGGAAATACATTGCATTTTATACAGGAGGGATGTCATGTGGAAGGTAATTTGAAGCACAATAATGGATACTGCGTTATTTGTGAGAAGGAAGCTACATTTATAGAGCATAATGATTGGCTTAGAGATCACTATTTATGTTCTACATGTCACTCTATACCGAGGCAACGAGCTTTAGTTCATGTCTTAAATACATTTTTTCCAAAATGGGGTTCCTATCATATCCACGAGTCCTCACCAGGAGGAATTACAACTCAACTACTAATAAAAAACTGCAAAAACTATACATATTCTCAATACTTTAAAAACTATCCTCTTGGTCAATACTTTCAAGGAATTAGATGTGAGAATTTAGAAAACATGACTTTTCAAAATGAATCTTTTGATTTGTTCATTACGCAAGATGTCTTTGAACACGTAATGGAGCCAGAGAAAGCCTTTAAAGAAATAGAACGTGTATTAAAGCCTGGTGGCGCTCATGTGTTTACTGTCCCTTGGTATCATACACTCCCAAAGACTTTACAAAGAGCAAGAAACAATAAAGACGGAATTGAGTATATGGAAGAGCCAATTTATCATGGAAATCCTATTGATGAGAAGGGGGCTTTAGTAACATTTGATTGGGGCCAAGATATGATTGAATATATTTATACACATGCAAATATGTATACAATTGTTTATTTACAAAAGGATAGATCACTAGGATTAGATGCTGAATTTCTACATGTTTTTATTAGTAAAAAACACGAACATAATTTTTAGGCACTATATAATTTGGAGGTTAACAAATGAATAACTTTAAGTTAGGAAATGATTTTGATAACCTTGTTAGTCCTCTTTCTGATGTTGAACTTCTAAATCTATTTATACAAAGTTGCTCACAAACAAAGATAAACGGCACCCCAGTACCTATGTTCCCCCCTGAAGAAATTCAACAACAGTTTGTAGGAGCTTCCTATGAACACGCTCTTTATGAAGCATATTTGTTTTATAGCCATGTAAAAACATATGCCCAAAATTTAGGCGTTCCCTTGAATAAAGAACGTAAAATTTTAGACTTTGGTTGCGGATGGGGAAGAATTATACGCTTTTTTTTCAAAGATGTTCGCGATGAAAATTTACTTGGTATTGATGTAGATCCCGCAATGATTAACATTTGCAATGAAACGTTAGGAAGAGGAATATATAAAACAGCCAATCCACAACCTCCTGTAGAATTTATTAGTGACAATTCATTAGACATCATATTCGCTTATTCTGTATTCTCACATTTATCCGAAGAAACTGCAGAACATTGGATAAAAGAATTTTCAAGAATTCTTCGTCCGGGTGGCATCTTCATAGCCACAACACAAGCACGCTATTTTCTCGATTACTGTCAACAATTCAAGGAACACCCTGAATTCATTCAAACGGGTTGGCATAAAACTTTATCACAAGCTTTTCCAGATATAAATCGTGCCATCTCGGATTATGAAAGCGGAAATTTCGTCCACAGCCCTACAGGGGCAGGAGATGTTAGAAATAGTAGTTTTTACGGTGAAACTGTTATACCTAGAACTTATATTAAAAATCACTATGAGAAGTATTTAAAGTTACGGGACTTTTTTGACGATGCAAACCGATTACCCCAAGCCCTGTTTGTTCTCCAAAAAGATTAACCCTTTTCGTACATGGTAATGCGCATAATTTTATAATGAAAATCACTTTTCATCTCAGCCATATATTAAATCATCCAAGATTCCTCTATTGAGCAAACTGTAAAAACGAATTCAGAATTCAATATGAAGCACAACAAAATAGTAAGTAAATAACCTATCTAGCGCTTTAAACTCGATTCAAAAAATCAAAAGTAACTTCCCACCACTTCGAACTACAAAGAACATAAGGAGGATATACTTTGAAAATAATCGCTTTTTACTTACCACAGTTTCATCAAATAAAAGAAAATGACCGATGGTGGGGAAAAGGTTTTACTGAATGGACAAATACTAAAAGTGCACGACCTTTATTTGCAGGACATTATCAACCTAGAGAACCTTATCAAGATTTTTATTATGACTTAACGGACCCATCCGTAAGAAAATGGCAAGTAAAAATTGCCAAAGCACACGGCATATATGGTTTTTGTTATTACCATTACTGGTTTAAAGGGAAAAGGCTATTGGAGACACCCTTTAATGAAGTACTTAAGACGGGTGAACCAGATTTTCCATTTTGCCTTTCTTGGGCAAATGAACCGTGGACAAAAACTTGGGATGGTCTTGATAGTCACATATTAATGCCACAAAATTATGGAGAGTTATCGGATTGGAAAGAACACTTTGACTATTTATTACAGGCTTTCCAAGATGAAAGATATATCCGTATAGATGATAAACCACTATTCATTATTTATCGTCCTGGGCATATCCCTGACTGTGAGCAAATGCTGAATTACTGGAATACACTCGCACAAGAAAATGGTTTGAAAGGTATATACTTTGTAGAAACATTAAACAGCTTCCCACTTCCTAATATAAATGGATTCGATGCTAGCATTCAATTCGAGCCTTTTTATACAATTGCTCATGATAGCTCTTCAGACATAAATAAGACAATATATGAGTCTGGTAAACAAATAAACGCTTGGGATTATGATAAAGTGTGGATGTATATATTAAAACGATCTCCTTCAAAGAAAAAAACATTTCCCGGTGCCTTTGTTGACTGGGACAACACAGCACGCCGCAAAGACTTAAATAGCAGCATCTTCCTCGGTTCTACTCCTGAGAAGTTCACGATATATTTAAGTAAACAAATCCATCGTACCTATTCTCTTTACAACAGCGAGTTTTTATTTATTAATGCGTGGAATGAATGGGCAGAAGGTACTTACTTAGAACCAGATAAAAGGCATGGATTCGCCTATTTAGAAGGAGTTAAACAAGCAATTAAGAGAGGTATGAAAGCATACAAAAAAGACGAGTCATTCTGACTCGTCTTACAGTTGCTTGGCGACGTCCTACTCTCACAGGGACAAGGTCCCAACTACCATCGGCGCTAGAGAGCTTAACTTCCGTGTTCGGTATGGGAACGGGTGTGACCTCTCTGCCATCATCACCAAACTATTGAAGGCATATTCCTTCAAAACTAGATAACATTTGCTACATATTATATGGTTAAGTCCTCGATCTATTAGTATTCGTCAGCTCCACATGTCACCATGCTTCCACCTCGAACCTATCAACCTGATCATCTTTCAGGGATCTTACTAGCTTACGCTATGGGAAATCTCATCTTGAGGGGGCTTCATGCTTAGATGCTTTCAGCACTTATCCCTTCCGCACATAGCTACCCAGCTATGCCCTTGGCAGAACAACTGGTACACCAGCGGTGCGTCCATCCCGGTCCTCTCGTACTAAGGACAGCTCCTCTCAAATTTCCTACGCCCACGACGGATAGGGACCGAACTGTCTCACGACGTTCTGAACCCAGCTCGCGTACCGCTTTAATGGGCGAACAGCCCAACCCTTGGGACCGACTACAGCCCCAGGATGCGATGAGCCGACATCGAGGTGCCAAACCTCCCCGTCGATGTGGACTCTTGGGGAGATAAGCCTGTTATCCCGGGTAGCTTTTATCCGTTGAGCGATGGCCCTTCCATGCGGAACCACCGGATCACTAAGCCCGACTTTCGTCCCTGCTCGACTTGTAGGTCTCGCAGTCAAGCTCCCTTATGCCTTTGCACTCTACGAATGATTTCCAACCATTCTGAGGAACCTTTGGGCGCCTCCGTTACACTTTAGGAGGCGACCGCCCCAGTCAAACTGCCCACCTGACACTGTCTCCCGGGTCGATAAGACCCGTAGGTTAGAATTTCAATACAGTCAGGGCGGTATCCCACCAGCGCCTCCACCGAAGCTAGCGCTCCGGTTTCAATGGCTCCCGCCTATCCTGTACAAACTGTACCAAAATTCAATATCAGGCTACAGTAAAGCTCCACGGGTCTTTCCGTCCTGTCGCGGGTAACCTGCATCTTCACAGGTACTATAATTTCACCGAGTCTCTGGTTGAGACAGTGCCCAAATCGTTACACCTTTCGTGCGGTCGGAACTTACCCGACAAGGAATTTCGCTACCTTAGGACCGTTATAGTTACGGCCGCCGTTTACTGGGCTTCAGTTCAGAGCTTCGCTTACGCTAACCCCTCTCCTTAACCTTCCAGCACCGGGCAGGTGTCACCCCCTATACTTCGCCTTACGGCTTCGCAGAGAGCTGTGTTTTTGCTAAACAGTCGCTTGGCCTATTCACTGCGGCTTTCCGTTAAGAAAGCACCCCTTCTCCCGAAGTTACGGGGTCATTTTGCCGAGTTCCTTAACCAGAGTTCTCTCGCACACCTTAGGATTCTCTCCTCGCCTACCTGTGTCGGTTTGCGGTACAGGCACCTTTTATCTCGCTAGAAGCTTTTCTTGGCAGCGGGAATCAAAGACTTCGCTCCATAAGGAGCTTCCCCATCACAGCTCAGCCTTCACGATAAGCGGATTTGCCTACTTATCAGCCTAACTGCTTGGACGTGCACAACCAATCGCACGCTTCTTCTATCCTTCTGCGTCCCTCCATTGCTCAAACGATAAAGAGGTGGTACAGGAATATCAACCTGTTGTCCATCGCCTACGCCTGTCGGCCTCGGCTTAGGTCCTGACTAACCCTGAGCGGACGAGCCTTCCTCAGGAAACCTTAGGCATTCGGTGGACGGATTCTCACCCGTCTTTCGCTACTCATACCGGCATTCTCACTTCTAAGCACTCCACCAGTCCTTCCGGTCTGACTTCACTGTCCTTAGAACGCTCCCCTACCACTGATACCATTCGGTATCAATCCGCAGCTTCGGTGGTGTATTTAGCCCCGGTACATTTTCGGCGCAGAGTCACTCGACTAGTGAGCTATTACGCACTCTTTAAATGGTGGCTGCTTCTAAGCCAACATCCTAGTTGTCTAAGCAACTCCACATCCTTTTCCACTTAATACACACTTTGGGACCTTAGCTGGCGTCTGGGCTGTTTCCCTTTTGACTACGGATCTTATCACTCGCAGTCTGACTCCTAAGGATAAGTCATTGGCATTCGGAGTTTGACTGAATTCGGTAATCCGATGAGGACCCCTAGTCCAATCAGCTCTACCTCCAAGACTCTTACACTTAAGGCTAGCCCTAAAGCTATTTCGGGGAGAACCAGCTATCTCCAGGTTCGATTGGAATTTCTCCGCTACCCACACCTCATCCCCGCACTTTTCAACGTGCGGGTTCGGGCCTCCATTCAGTGTTACCTGAACTTCACCCGACATGGGTAGATCACCTGGTTTCGGTCTACGACCACGTACTAAACGCCCTATTCAGACTCGCTTTCGCTGCGGCTCGCCTCTTCAGCTTAACCTCGCACGGATCGTAACTCGCCGGTTCATTCTACAAAAGGCACGCCATCACCGTTAACGGGCTCTGACTATTTGTAGGCACACGGTTTCAGGATCTCTTTCACTCCCTTTCCGGGGTGCTTTTCACCTTTCCCTCACGGTACTGGTTCACTATCGATCACTAGGGTATTTAGCCTTGGGAGATGGTCCTCCCAGATTCCGACGGAATTTCACGTGTTCCGCCGTACTCAGGATACATTCAAGAGAGAACGAAGTTTCGACTACGGGGTTGTTACCCTCTACGACGGACCTTTCCAGGTCGCTCGTCTACCTCGTTCCTTTGTAACTCCGTATAGAATGTCCTACAACCCCAAGAGGCAAGCCTCTTGGTTTGGGCTATGTTCCGTTTCGCTCGCCGCTACTCAGGAAATCGCATTTGCTTTCTCTTCCTCCAGGTACTTAGATGTTTCAGTTCCCTGGGTCTGTCTTCCTTACCCTATGTATTCAGATAAGGATACCATACCATTACGTATGGTGGGTTTCCCCATTCGGAAATCTTCGGATCAAAGCTTACTTACAGCTCCCGAAGCATATCGGCGTTAGTCCCGTCCTTCATCGACTCCTAGTGTCAAGGCATCCACCGTGCGCCCTTTCTAACTTAACCAAACTAAAAATTAAAAAATATGAGCTACACTGTTATCTAGTTTTCAAAGAACATACATTTATATATGAGAGATAGTTCTCTCAAAACTGAACAAAACGAAACACGGAAACTTTATTGATGAACAGCGTTCATCAATTCTCCATAGAAAGGAGGTGATCCAGCCGCACCTTCCGATACGGCTACCTTGTTACGACTTCACCCCAATCATCTGTCCCACCTTAGGCGGCTGGCTCCAAAAAGGTTACCCACCGACTTCGGGTGTTACAACTCTCGTGGTGTGACGGGCGGTGTGTACAAGGCCGGGAACGTATTCACCGCGGCATGCTGATCCGCGATTACTAGCGATTCCAGCTTCATGTAGGCGAGTTGCAGCCTACAATCCGAACTGAGAACGGTTTTATGAGATTAGCTCCACCTCGCGGTCTTGCAGCTCTTTGTACCGTCCATTGTAGCACGTGTGTAGCCCAGGTCATAAGGGGCATGATGATTTGACGTCATCCCCACCTTCCTCCGGTTTGTCACCGGCAGTCACCTTAGAGTGCCCAACTTAATGATGGCAACTAAGATCAAGGGTTGCGCTCGTTGCGGGACTTAACCCAACATCTCACGACACGAGCTGACGACAACCATGCACCACCTGTCACTCTGCTCCCGAAGGAGAAGCCCTATCTAGGGTTTTCAGAGGATGTCAAGACCTGGTAAGGTTCTTCGCGTTGCTTCGAATTAAACCACATGCTCCACCGCTTGTGCGGGCCCCCGTCAATTCCTTTGAGTTTCAGCCTTGCGGCCGTACTCCCCAGGCGGAGTGCTTAATGCGTTAACTTCAGCACTAAAGGGCGGAAACCCTCTAACACTTAGCACATCGTTTACGGCGTGGACTACCAGGGTATCTAATCCTGTTTGCTCCCCACGCTTTCGCGCCTCAGTGTCAGTTACAGACCAGAAAGTCGCCTTCGCCACTGGTGTTCTCCATATCTCTACGCATTTCACCGCTACACATGGAATTCCACTTTCCTCTTCTGCACTCAAGTCTCCCAGTTTCCAATGACCCTCCACGGTTGAGCCGTGGGCTTTCACATCAGACTTAAGAAACCACCTGCGCGCGCTTTACGCCCAATAATTCCGGATAACGCTTGCCACCTACGTATTACCGCGGCTGCTGGCACGTAGTTAGCCGTGGCTTTCTGGTTAGGTACCGTCAAGGTGCCAGCTTATTCAACTAGCACTTGTTCTTCCCTAACAACAGAGTTTTACGACCCGAAAGCCTTCATCACTCACGCGGCGTTGCTCCGTCAGACTTTCGTCCATTGCGGAAGATTCCCTACTGCTGCCTCCCGTAGGAGTCTGGGCCGTGTCTCAGTCCCAGTGTGGCCGATCACCCTCTCAGGTCGGCTACGCATCGTTGCCTTGGTGAGCCGTTACCTCACCAACTAGCTAATGCGACGCGGGTCCATCCATAAGTGACAGCCGAAGCCGCCTTTCAATTTCGAACCATGCAGTTCAAAATGTTATCCGGTATTAGCCCCGGTTTCCCGGAGTTATCCCAGTCTTATGGGCAGGTTACCCACGTGTTACTCACCCGTCCGCCGCTAACTTCATAAGAGCAAGCTCTTAATCCATTCGCTCGACTTGCATGTATTAGGCACGCCGCCAGCGTTCATCCTGAGCCAGGATCAAACTCTCCAATAAAGTTAGTTTGTCTAGCATCTAAAATAAAAATTGACGTTTCACGTTGTTTGTTTCGTTCAGTTTTCAAAGAACTACTTGGTCGCTCATTTGCGACTTCCTTATGTTAACATCTTCGTTAGTTAATGTCAACTAAGTTTTTCATTTTGTTTGTCGCTTGCGACGTTAATGTCATCGGCGACTTGTTCTATATTACACCTCTAAAGTATAATCGTCAATACGTTTTTATAAAAAATATAAAAAGGCTTATTTCTTTTAAAATAAGCCTTTTTATCACATATCATTCTATTCATTTATTATTTCTCTATAATTGGTAACGAGACGATAAATTGAATAATACCATCCCTATATTCCGCTCGAATACTACCACCTTGTAACTCAACAATACTTTTCGCAATCGCTAAACCGAGTCCCGACCCTTCCGTTACTCTACTTCGAGATTGATCTTTCTTATAGAAACGTTCAAATAAATTCGCTAACTCTTCTCTCGTAAAATCTTCACTATGATTCGCAATTACAATTTGTATATCCCTACGCTGCCTTTGAAGAGAAACTTTTATCTCTCCATCATCTTTACTATACTTAATTGCATTCATTAGTAAATTATCAAATACACGAACCATCTTTTCCGAATCAATCGATGCATAAGCACGTTCCTCAGGAAACTTCTTAACAAACGTAAGTCCATGCTCTTCCGCTTGCGGTACTAACTCTTCTATTAATTGCTCCAATAACTCATTTACACATACTTCTTGTTTTTCTAATACAACTTGTTCATTCGTTAACTTCGTATACTCAAATAAATCTTCTATTAAATTCTTTAACTGCTCTGACTTCGCAAAAGCAATTCTCGTATATTCATCGTGTTGCTCTTTATTTTCATATTTAGAATCTCGAAGCAATCGCAAGTAACCCATAATAGAAGTCAGTGGTGTACGCAAATCGTGAGATACATTTGTAATAAGCTCGTTCTTTTGCTTCTCTAATTTACGTTCCTTTTCTATATTATTCATAAGCTCTTCTGCCATATTATTAATATTTTCTGTTAAAGATGCAATCTCATCTTCACCTTTCTTCTCTATACGATACGCTAAGTTTCCTTTTTCTATTTCCTTTACACCTTGTGCCATCGCTTCAATTTGCTTCATCTTTCTCTTTGTTATATAGAAGAAAGAGAAAATGAATACGAGTACACCAATTAAAAATGGGAATGGCCCTTCTACTTTATAATACACTACTTCTCCTTGAGGAATTCCGCTCACAAACATATACAAATTTTTACCTTCAATTGTAATAGGTGAGAAAGTAATAAACTCTTTTCTAGATCTTTCAATATCATTATTATTTGAATAATTGATAGCAAACGAAGTTGCATTACGAATTGTATTATGCAAATTAATTTGTTCTTCTTGCGCCTGCTTCGTTTTATACAAAACCTTACCACTTTCATCCGTAACTAATATTTTAAAAGCATCCTGCCTCTGCTCTAAATTTTCATTTTCTAGCTCTATCATACTTTGTACAGCATCTAATTTATTTGCATCAACCATCATTTCCGCGGTACTTTGCGCTTTACGATTAATTTGTTCCATACCATCTCTATAATTAATCTCAGCATGTCGACTAGCATCTTCAAAAACAGGTGCTACTATCTTCGTTGATACAAAGAGTCCTAATAACGCACAAGCAGTAAATGCAGTAATAAGTTGAATTCGTATACTCCGTTTCACACTCTTTATTATCTTCCTAATTAATTCTCGAATTTTCCTAACATAAGTAAACGGATTAAATATCTTTTTCAATCTTATACCCCACTCCCCATACTGTTTTTATATATCTAGGTTTCCTTGGATTCTCCTCAATCTTTTCACGTACTTTTCGAATATGCACCATTACCGTATTATCAGACTGGAAAGATCTTTCGTTCCAAACCTTTTCATAAATTTGTTCCGCGCTAAAGACCATACCCGGATTACGAGCTAGTAATTCTAGAATTGAAAATTCCCTTGGGGTCAGTTTCACTTCTTCTCCGTCCACAATAACTTTATGGGTCGAGATGTTTATTTTCATCTCTCCAATTTCTAGCTCGTCCTCATTTTGTATAGCGAAACCATTCATTTTCATATAACGGCGTAACTGAGATTTAATTCTTGCGATTAACTCTAACGGATTAAATGGTTTCGTTACATAATCATCTGCACCCGTTGTTAACCCTAAAATCTTATCCATATCTTGCGTTTTCGCAGAAAGCATAATAATAGGCATTTCTTTCGCTTCCCTTACCTTCATACACATATGAATACCATCCACTTTCGGCATCATAATATCTAATACGACTAGATGTACTTCATTTTCTTCTAGTAAACGTAATCCTTCTTCTCCGTCTCCTGCTTGTAATACTTTATATCCTTCATTCTTTAAATAGATTGTAATTAAATTCCGAATTTCTTTTTCATCATCTACGACAAGTATTGTTTCGTGTGCCACAATATCTCCCCCATCACTTTTTTAATCCCTAACTTCTATTATAGGAAAACTTCTGAAGAAAAACGCTCGGAAATCCTTAAGATTTTCTGAAGACGCAAAAAAGGTCTAGACTCCCCTTAAGTCTAGACCTTTCAAAAAACCCCTTTTATTTACGAACGTAGATGAAATATAGTACGAATAAAACTCCCATAACATACATAATCGGATGAACCTCTTTACGACGACCACTCACAACCATTGTAATTGGATAGAAGATAAATCCAATCGCAATCCCAGTTGCGATACTATACGTAAGTGGCATAGAGATAATTGTAAAGAATGCTGGTACTGCAATCTCGAATTTCTTCCAATCAATTTCCCCTAAGGAAGAAACCATCAAGATTCCTACAATAATTAAAGCCGGTGCCGTTACAGCTGGCGTTACAACACTTAGTAATGGCGAGAAGAATAGTGCCAGTAAGAAGAATCCTGCTGTTACAACTGCTGTAAATCCAGAACGCCCTCCCGCTGCTACCCCTGCAGAAGATTCAATGTAAGACGTTGTTGTTGATGTACCCAAGATCGCACCAATTACAGTTGCAATCGCATCTGCAAATAACGCTTTTCCTGCACGTGGTAATTTATTGTTCTTCATTAATCCTGCTTGATTCGCAACCGCTACAAGCGTACCTGCTGTATCAAAGAAATCTATAAAGAAGAACGTTATAATAACAATCCCCATTTGAACTGTGAAAATATCGCCGAAGTGCGTTAACGCCACGCCGAACGTTGGTTCTAGACTCGGTATTGCTCCCACCACAGCTTTCGGAGTATCAATTAATCCTGTTGCAACTCCTAAGATCGCTGTAAGAATCATACCGTAAAATACTGCACCATTAACTTTCTTAATCATGAAGATGATCGTAGTAACAACCCCGAAGATTGCTAGTAACGTTGTGCCCTTTGTTAAGTCCCCCAACCCAACAAGAACCGCATCGTTTTTCACGATAATTCCGGCATTTTGGAATCCAAGGAAAGCAATGAATAATCCAATACCTGCTGCTACTGCAAACTTTAACTCCGATGGAATTGCATTAATGATTTTTTCACGAATACCTGAAGCAGTAAGAATAATAAAGATAATACCTGACATTAATGTTCCAGCAATGGCCGTTTGCCACGGAATACCCATCGTTAACACTGCTGTATAAGCAAAGAACGCGTTAATTCCCATACCCGGCGCTAAAGCAATTGGATACTTCGCGAAAATACCCATAATTAACGAACCGATCGCTGCCGCTAATGCCGTAGCAACGAATACTGCACCTGGATCCATCCCTGTACCTGCTGGTAACCCTTTAACATTTCCAAGCGACAGCGTAGCAGGATTGACAAATAGTACGTAAGCCATAGATAGAAATGTCGTTAACCCTGCTATGAACTCAGTCTTATAATTCGTACCGAGCTCATCAAACTGAAAATAGCGTTTCATCTTACGTTTCCCCCGTTATATGATTACTCGCCGCATTTCTCCTAGCCCTCTTTTATCCCGAGAAATAAAAAAGGCTTCCATTGCATTTATACATGGAAGCGTTCTATAAACAAAGACAAGTTTCCCCTCATCTTTATACAAACGCCTCGTAGTCAAGCCATTTACGGTAGCTAGGTAGAAACTTTCGGGCCATATCCCCGATATTATACGACGGCTATAATATTCACTTTTCGTTTGAATTACATAATCATATTAACTCGACGAAGTAGTTTTGTCAATTTAAAAACGAACATTTTTATAAAATTTTATAGTTTCGTTCGTATTAATACCAAAATAAAAAAGATCCATCTATGCATAAGCAATAGATGGACCTTTTTATAAATACTATTCCCACTCAATCGTTGCTGGTGGCTTACTCGTTACATCATACACGATACGGTTAACGTGTTTTACTTCGTTTACGATACGTACAGAGATTTTCTCTAATACGTCCCAAGGGATACGTGCCCAGTCAGCTGTCATACCGTCGATAGATGTTACCGCACGGATACCTACTGTGTAATCGTAAGTACGCTCGTCACCCATAACACCTACGCTACGCATACCAGGAAGCGCAGTGAAGTATTGCCAGATTTCACGGTCTAAGCCCGCTTTAATAATTTCTTCACGTAAAATCGCATCAGATTCACGAACGATTTCTAATTTCTCTTCTGTGATTTCACCTAATACACGAATACCAAGACCCGGTCCTGGGAATGGTTGACGCCATACGATTTCATCAGGAATTCCTAGTTCAGACCCTAATACACGTACTTCGTCTTTAAATAACGTGTTTAAAGGCTCGATTAATTTGAACTGCATGTCTTCTGGAAGTCCACCAACGTTATGGTGAGATTTAATTGTTTGTGCAGTTGCTGTACCACTCTCAACGATATCTGTGTAAAGTGTACCTTGCGCTAAGAAGTCCATACCTTGTAATTTAGACGCTTCATCATCAAATACGTAAATGAATTCGTTACCGATGATTTTACGTTTTTGTTCTGGATCTTCTACACCTTTTAACTTGTCCATAAAGCGGTCTTTTGCATCCACTTTAATAACGTTCATATGGAAGCCTTCGCTAAATGTTTTCATAACGCCTTCTGCTTCGCCTTTACGAAGTAAACCGTGATCAACGAAAATACATGTTAATTGGTCACCAATTGCTTTATGAATTAACACTGCTACAACAGAAGAGTCTACACCGCCGCTAAGTGCGCATAGTACTTTTTTGTCTCCAACCGTTTCACGGATTTTCTCTAATTCTACTTCGATAAAGTTCTCCATGTTCCATCCTTCAGAACAACCACAAGCACCGAATACGAAGTTTTTAATTAAATCGTTACCGTGCTCAGAGTGACGTACTTCTGGGTGGAATTGTACACCGTATAAGTTTTTGTCTTCATTGCTCATACCAGCAATTGGGCAAGATTCACTTGTTGCGTCTACTACGAATCCTTCAGGTAAACCAGTTACTAAGTCACCATGGCTCATCCATACAACTTGCTCTTCTGGAAGGTTCGCATATAATTTTGATTCGTTCTCTACTTTAAGAACAGCTTTTCCGTACTCGCGGTGATTTGCACGCTCTACTTTACCACCGAAGTGTTGCGTCATAAGCTGCATACCGTAACAAATACCGAAGATTGGTAAACCTAGTTCAAAGATTTTTTCATCACAATGTAATGCACCTTCACCGTATACACTATTTGGTCCACCAGAGAAAATAATCCCTTTTGGATTCATTGCTTTAATTTCTTCTGCAGTAATTGTATGTGGATGAAGTTCACTGTATACACCGAACTCACGAATTCGACGTGCTATTAACTGATTGTATTGACTTCCAAAATCTAAAACGATAATTGTATCGTGTTGTTTCTTCAAAATAATCACCCCAACGTTAGTTCTCGTATATAAATATTTTCACCAATTTGGCGAAAAGCATTACCAATATAATAAAAAAAGCCAGTCCTCCGCCTCTAGTCTCATAACAAAGAAAAGGCAGGGGTCTGGCTTTATAAAGAAAGATAGTCTCCGCTCTTTATAAATATAAGACACACTGCCTTCATAGTCAGGTTGTTTACGGTAACCCGGTAGAGACTCTCAAACCATATCATTGAGGATATATGAAGGATCGTTTTATATTATCTTCCTAGATTCTAACAATGAAGTATCAATATGGTCAAGAGAGAAAGCGACAAAATTCTACAGAAATTCATTTCCTTTTCTAAAAAACATAAAAAAACATCCATTTCTATATAGAAATGGATGTTTTTTAGGGCAAACGGAATTACATCATTCCGCCCATACCGCCCATGCCCATGCCGCCCATGTCAGGCATTGCTGGTGCATTTGGTTCTGGCTTGTCAGCTACTACAGCTTCAGTTGTTAAGAACATAGCTGCAACAGATGCTGCGTTTTGAAGTGCAGAGCGAGTTACTTTAGCTGGATCTACGATACCAGACTCAAGCATGTTAACCCATTCGCCAGTAGCTGCGTTGAAACCAACGCCTACTTTTTCGCCTTTTAGACGCTCTACAACTACAGATCCTTCTAGACCAGCGTTGATTGCGATTTGGCGAACTGGCTCTTCTAGTGCGCGAAGTACAATGTTGATACCTGTTGCTTCGTCGCCTTCAGCTACGATAGAAGCTACTTTTGTGTATACGTTCATAAGTGAAGTACCACCACCTGCAACGATACCTTCTTCTACTGCTGCACGAGTTGAGTTAAGTGCATCTTCAATGCGAAGTTTGCGTTCTTTCAACTCAGTTTCAGTTGCTGCACCTACTTTAATTACCGCTACGCCACCTGCAAGTTTTGCAAGACGCTCTTGTAATTTTTCACGATCGAATTCAGAAGTTGTTTCTTCTAATTGCGCACGGATTTGACCGATGCGAGCTTCGATTTGTTCTGTGCTTCCTACACCTTCAACTACAGTTGTATTTTCTTTCGTTACAACAACTTTACCAGCGCGTCCTAAAGATTCAACTGTAGCAGATTTTAAGTCACGGCCTAATTCTTCAGTGATTACTTCGCCACCTGTTAAGATTGCGATATCTTCTAGCATTGCTTTACGACGGTCACCAAATCCAGGAGCTTTAACAGCTACTACGTTGAATGTACCACGAAGTTTGTTCACTACTAATGTAGCTAAAGCTTCGCCTTCTACATCTTCAGCAATGATAAGAAGTGGTTTACCTTGTTGTACCACTTGCTCTAATACTGGTAAGATTTCTTGAATGTTAGAAATCTTTTTGTCAGTGATTAAGATGTATGGGTTATCAAGAACTGCTTCCATTTTGTCAGAATCAGTAATCATGTAAGGAGATGCATATCCACGATCAAATTGCATACCTTCTACTACGTCTAATTCTGTTGTGAATCCTTTAGACTCTTCTAAAGTAATAACGCCGTCGTTACCAACGCGCTCCATTGCTTCAGCGATTAATTGACCTACTTCTTCGTCAGCTGCAGAAATAGCAGCTACTTGTGCGATAGAAGATTTGCCTTCGATTGGTTTAGAAATCGTTTTTAATTCTTCAATTGCAGCAGTAACAGCTTTTTCGATACCTTTACGAAGACCCATTGGATTCGCACCAGCTGTTACGTTTTTAAGACCTTCACGAATCATAGCTTGCGCTAATACAGTTGCAGTTGTTGTTCCGTCACCAGCTACATCGTTTGTTTTGCTAGCAACTTCTGCTACTAACTTCGCACCCATGTTTTCGAATGCATCTTCTAATTCGATTTCTTTTGCGATTGTTACACCATCATTTGTAATAAGTGGTGAACCAAATTTTTTCTCAAGTACAACGTTACGACCTTTTGGTCCAAGTGTTACTTTTACTGCGTTTGCAAGAGTGTCGACACCGCGAAGCATCGAACGACGTGCTTCTTCACTAAATTTAATATCTTTTGCCATAATAATTGACCCCCTTGGATTTTTTAAGATTTATATAATTAACCGATAACTGCTAAAATGTCACTTTCACGTAAAATCAAGTAGTCTGTACCTTCATATTTCACTTCAGTACCTGCATATTTTGAGAAGATGATAAGATCACCTGCTGCTACCTCTAAAGCAACACGCTCACCATTCTCAAGCACTCGACCAGTACCTACTGCAACAACTTTACCCTCTTGTGGTTTTTCTTTTGCAGTATCTGGTAATACAATACCACTTGCTGTTTTTTCTTCTGCTTGAACAAGCTCAATTACAACGCGATCACCTAATGGCTTTAGCATGAACAATAACCTCCTCATTTTGTTATGTAAATTTCTTTTATTAGCACTCAAGTCATCCGAGTGCTAACACACTTATAATAATAAATAATCTCAATTTCTTTTGCAAGTAAAAAAATCATAATTTTTTCGCAAATTACTATATAAACTTTCTATATAGAATACCGCCTTTACTATATGAATCGTTGTTTCCCCTACTCGTATGTTACAATATGAAAGACACCCTAAGTTGTTTTCGCTAAACGTACAACTTTTTCCTGTCTCCTACTTTAATTTCAAATAAAGATTTACAAAAAAATCATAATTCGAATGAAAGTTTATATCGTAGATAACATATTTACATGTTATCCTACCTTATCTCATACACTAGAGTTAGAAAGGATGGTTAAACCATTTGAAGAAACAATACTGGTGGATTATCGTTACATACATTTTAATGCAGTTATCTGGCGTTGTTGGATTACCACTTCTCCTAAAAACAGGACTCTATGATAATAGAGGATTTACCATTGAGGAAAAAGGACAAATCATAATGGGACACTGGGCAATTATTAGCTTCTTTGTTGCATTATGTATCATACTTTGGTTACTTAGAACAGATATTCGTGACAGGCATTTAGATGCAATGCGCTCTTCTGTCCCAGCTACTATTGGATGGATTTTCATCGGGTTCTTCTTAGCTTTCTTTTCACAAATAGTTGCCGGTATGATCGAGATGCAGCTACTAGGAATTAAGCAAGGTTCAGAAAATACAATGAAACTGATGGAAATTGCAAGAACGACACCTTGGTTCCTTATTGTCGTATCTATAATCGGACCTATCTTAGAAGAAATCGTATTTAGAAAAATTTTATTTGGTGCACTTTATAAGAAGTTTAACTTCTTTATTGCAGCTATCATTAGTTCGCTTGTATTCGCAGCAATTCATTTTGATTTTACTCACTTATTGGTATACACTGCTATGGGGCTCGTATTCGCCTTCTTATATGTGAAGACGAAACGTATTATCGTTCCGATTGCAGCTCATGTTGCGATGAATACATTAGTTGCTATTGGGCAAATTTTTATGAGCAATGAGCAAATTCAAGAAATGATTAAAGAAGCTGAAAAAATGCAAGGCTTTATCGGAGGATTTTTTGTATGAGAAACTCACCATTGTTCATGGCTGCACTATACTTCCTTCTTGGATGTATCTTTACACGCTTGGCCATTACGAACGTGACAGATACAATCTGGAATATGTGGACAATACTATTTGCAGTTATGGCAACAATTGATTTTAATTTGGCACTTCGCCTTATATTAGTTAAATTCACAAAGAAGAAACAATAATAAAACGCAGAGGTCGCTTCCTCTGCGTTTTATTGTGGATAGTTTTTCAAAAAGTAAACTAATGTTTGTAACTCTACAGCTAAGTCAATATGATGAATTCTAATATTCTCTGATACGTTTAATCGCGCTGGTGTGAAATTCAAAATACCGTGCACGCTCGTTTCAGCTAATCTATCTGCTACAGCTTGTGCTACTGTGGCTGGTACTGTTAATATTGCCACTTGTATATCATTTGATAATCTCTCTTCTAATTCATCTAAATGATATACAGGAATGCCCCCGATTTCTGTTCCAACTTTCTCTTCACTAACATCAAATGCCATTTCAATTTTTGTATTATTGTTTTTCGTGAAATTATAATGTAAGAAAGCGGTCCCTAAATTACCTACTCCAATAAGTGCTACACGTGTTATATCATCTTGATCAAGTGTTTCGCGGAAAAATGATAATAAATAATTTACGTTATATCCATATCCCTTTTTCCCTAACGCTCCAAAATACGAAAAATCTCTTCGTATTGTTGCGGAATCTACTTTTACTGCCTCACTCAATTCGGCCGATGAAACACGCTGCTTACCAGAAAGAGATAAGTTTTGGATAAATCGATAGTATAGAGGCAATCTTTTAGCAGTGGCTTGTGGAATCTTTTGCTGATCCATATGACCTCTCCTCTCTTCCTATCATTATTCATATACTTTAATCAAATACAGAAGTTTAGCACTCATTAAATTCCTTGTATAATAAAGAGAAGAAGTATTCTCTCTTTATTTTAAACTATACACTATTTTTAGTATGATTGAGAAATATAAACATGGCAAAGTTAAGAAATTATTTGAGGTGAAAACATTGATTTTATTACAAGTAAACGCGCTTTCGAAATTATACGGTGCAGAAACAATTCTGGCAAACATAAAATTGGAAGTACAAACAAAAGATCGTATCGCATTAGTTGGAAGGAATGGAGCAGGAAAATCTACATTATTAAAAATAATCGCTGGTGAATTATCTCATGATGGTGGCGAAATTATAAAACCAAAAGATGTCTCAATCGGATATTTAGCTCAAAATACTGGACTAGAAACGTCTTTAACAATTTGGGATGAAATGCTAACCGTCTTTACCCACTTACAGCAAATGGAGACAAAACTTCGAAGGCTTGAGCAAGAAATGGGAAAAGAAGAAAACTTTTCAAACGAAGCTACATATGAAAGATTGTTAGCTGAGTATGACCAATTGCAACTCAATTATAAAGATCAAGGTGGATATCAATATGAAGCGGATATTCGCTCCATTTTAAGCGGCCTTGGCTTCCCAGTTGAAACGCACCAGACGACGATTTCTACTTTAAGCGGCGGGCAAAAAACAAGATTAGCTCTCGGGAAATTATTATTAACAAAACCAGACTTACTTATTTTGGATGAGCCTACAAACCATTTAGACATCGAAACATTAACGTGGCTTGAGCAATATTTACAAGGTTATCCTGGCGCAATATTAATCGTTTCACATGACCGTTATTTCTTAGACAAACTCGTTACACAAGTATATGAAATTTCGAATAAAGAAAGCAGACGATTTGTTGGTAACTACAGTAAATATTTAGACTTAAAATCAGCATTATATGAGCAAGAAATGAAACGTTACGAAAAACAACAAGATGAAATCGCAAAACTTGAGGACTTCGTTCAAAAGAATATAGCTCGCGCTTCTACAACGAAACGGGCTCAAAGTCGCCGTAAACAACTAGACAGAATGGAATTATTAACGAGACCATTAGGGGATTCTAAGTCAGCATCATTCCACTTCGATATTGAAAAGCAAAGTGGAAATGATGTTTTACAAGTAAATGATGCAACCATCGGCTATGATGAGAACCCTATAATTGAACATGTAACTATGCGCTTAACTCGCGGAGATAGTGTTGCTTTAGTTGGTCCAAATGGAATTGGGAAATCCACATTATTAAAGTCTATTGTGAATAAGTTACCACTATTAAATGGTGATGTTTCTTTCGGATCAAATGTATCTGTTGGTTATTATGATCAAGAACAAGCAAACTTAACATCTTCTAAACGGGTTTTAAATGAACTATGGGATGGATATCCACTGCAACCTGAAAAAGAAATCCGTACTATACTCGGGAATTTTTTATTCACAGGAGATGATGTACTGAAACCAGTATCTTCCCTTAGTGGTGGACAAAAAGCTCGATTAGCTCTTGCAAAACTTATGATGCAAAAATCAAATTTATTAATTCTAGATGAGCCTACGAACCACCTTGATTTAAATAGTAAAGAAATTTTGGAGAATGCTTTAATTGATTACCCAGGGACTCTTCTATTCGTCTCACATGACCGCTACTTTATTAACCGTGTAACAACGACTGTGGTTGAGTTATCAACAGAAGGTGCACAGGAATATTTAGGGGATTACGATTACTACGTTGAAAAGAAAAATGAAATGATTGAACGTGCAGAACTTGAACAGCAAGAAAGTGACATTCCTGTTCAAAAGGTGGTTGCACAAGAGAAATTAAATTATTTAGAAGAAAAAGAGCGTAAAAAACTAGAGCGTCAACGCACTAGAAAAATTGAAGAGCTAGAACAAAGTATATTAGAATTAGAAGAAGAAATTGCTACGTTAGAAGATCAACTTTGCTTACCAGAAATATATGCAGATTATGAAAAAGCTAGTGAAATTACAACTAAAAAGCAAACGCTACAAGAACAACTTGAAACTTGTATGGCAGAATGGGAAGAGCTGCATGTATAAGCATATTTAAATAAAGAAGATGTCTCATAAGTCAGGATTTTTGACTATGCGACATCTTCTTTTCTTTTAATACAGAAACAATTTTTTGAGTATATCAATCGTAACTTAGAATATACTAACGATTTTTCAAATATATCTATCGTAACCCTATATATATTAACAATTTGACACGAAATATCGATTTAACGACAAAGATTGACAATATTAGCATCTTCTATAATGGGGTGATGTTTCAAAATGTTTTTCGGGGATATCTTCTTGCCTTTTATTTCCCGAAAAAGAACAAATTCAAAGGTCTGACATCATCCTATTTATCCACAAGTTTATACACATATCCACCTTTATAAAATAAACCTTAAAATAACTTTTCCACATTATACACAATCAACAAAAAAGTTATCAACATTTTATATACACAATAAAACCCATATTATCAACAGACAATATGGGTTTTATCCACAACCTGTGGTTAATTATGTGCATAACTATGCTTCAATATCTAATCCTGGATTTGCATTTAAGGCTAATGTTGCACGCTTACCTTGTTCATAAGCAATTGTCCCTGCCGCTGCAATCATCGCTGCATTATCTGTGCATAAAGATAGCGGCGGAATAATTAATTCAATGTTTTCTTTTTGTGCAAATTCCTCTTCTAATCGCGCACGAAGTCCTTTATTAGCAGCTACTCCACCAGCAAGAAGTAATTGCTTTACATTATAAGCTTCTGCTGCACGAGCTGCTTTCGTTACAAGTACATCTATTACACTTTCTTGGAAACTTGCCGCTAAATCTTCTGGCGCAATTTCTATACCGCGTTGTTTTGCATTATGCACAGTGTTGATAACTGCTGATTTCAATCCACTAAAGCTAAAATCATATGAATCCGGTTCTAGCCATGCACGAGGCAAATCAATTGTCGGTTCTCCTTCATGTGCAAGGCGATCAATATGAGGACCACCTGGATATGGCATAGATAACGTACGAGCTACTTTATCATATGCTTCTCCAGCTGCATCGTCTCGTGTTTCACCAATTACTTCAAATGAACCATGTTCTTTCATATAAACAAGTTCTGTATGCCCACCAGATACAACAAGTGATAATAACGGGAATTGAACTTCTTTTACTAAACGGTTCGCATAAATATGACCAGCAATATGATGAACACCGACTAACGGAATATCATGTGCAAACGCTACTGCCTTCGCTGCATTTACTCCAATTAGAAGTGCTCCTACTAAACCAGGACCTTCTGTTACAGCAATTGCATCAATATCATCAAATGTGATGTTTGCTTCCTTTAAAGCTTCTTCTAACACAACTGTAATTTCTTCTACATGATGACGGGATGCAATCTCTGGTACAACGCCGCCAAAACGTTTATGACTTTCAATTTGTGATGCAACGACATTCGCAATAATTTCCGTTCCATTTTTAACAACTGCTACTGCTGTTTCATCACAACTTGTTTCAATACCAAGTATAATCGTATTTTTTTCCATTATATATTCACCCACATTACGAGACCATCTTCCTGATTGTCTGCATAGTATCGTTTACGAATCCCACCATTTTGAAATCCGTATTTTCTGTATAACTGCTTTGCTACTTCATTTGATACACGTACTTCAAGTGTCATTGTTTTTACCCCTAGTTCTTTCGCTTCAGAAATAACTGCTTTCAATAGGGCATCTCCTAACTTTTGACCTCGGTATTCTGGCAAAATAGCTATATTTGTTATATGTGATTCATCAATAATTATCCACAATCCACAATACCCGATTACACGACCATCTTTTTCTAACACAATATAATGTGCATGTTCATTCATCGTTAATTCACGGTGAAAGGCATCTGCAGTCCAAGGAGTTGAAAAAGACGCTTCTTCAATAGCTACAATTTGAGCAATATCATCAAGCTCCATCTTTCTAAATATCATATCCATCTTCTGCAAGCTCCTACTTGTTTTGACTTTCTAACCACTTTGTTTCAGCTTCAGCTAAACGAAGATAGCTTGGAACAAACGTATGCACATCTTGTTCTTCTTTTTGTAATCCTAAGAATGCTAGCTCACTTGGTCTTGGGTTATTTTTAGTAAATGGAGCGAATACAGCTTGATCACCTAAATGTTCTATAATTGTTTCTTTATGCAATTTAACATCGTTACCGATAAATAAAACAGGCTGTCCTTTATCTTTTAACATTTGCAACCAGTCTACAATAAGAATAATTCGGTCTTCTTCTATTGAAGTTAACTGCTCTCCTTCATATGTATATAACCCAGTATAAATTTGCCCACGTCTTCCATCAAATAAAGGACAAATTAATCCGTTAAAGTTAGCACCGTTTGCAGCTACTACCTCTAAACTTGATACACCTACAATTGGTATTTGAAGTGACCAAGCTAATGTTTTCGCCGCTGTCACGCCTATGCGAACACCTGTATAGGATCCAGGTCCAGCAGCTACAACGATTTTAGTTAATTCCTTCGGTTTTACGCCACACTCTTTTAACAGTTTCTCTACAGCTGGCATAAGACGTACAGAATGGTTTTTTGTTAAATTTGTAATGATTTCCCCAATTACGTTTCCTTCCTCAATAAGGGATACACCCATTACGTAATTTGAAGTATCAATTGCTAGTACTTTCATCTTGTAATAGCTCCTCACATAATCTAATATAGCGATCTCCAATTGGCTCGAGTATAATTTTTCTTGTGTCATCTCCAGCATGGAATAAACTAATTTGTAACTTTTCATTCGGTAAATATGCTTCTATTAAATGAGCCCATTCTACTACCGTAATTCCTTCACCGTAGAAATATTCATCAAAGCCTAAGTCCTCTTCACTTTCTGCTAAGCGATACACGTCCATATGATATAGCGGTAATCTTCCTTTATATTCTTTGATGATATTAAAGGTAGGACTATTTACAACTCTTTTCACTCCAAGACCTTTTGCTAGTCCCTTTGTAAAAGTCGTCTTACCAGCTCCAAGATCTCCTTCTAAAATAATTACATCTTGTGCCTCTACGAGCTCACCTAGTTTTTCTGATAACCTTTGTGTTTCCTCAGAAGATTTTGTTGTTACTTCATATTTACTCACAGATTTCACCTACTTTACTCACAATGTTCTCTGCTCTTTATTATACAGGTTTTGAATATATAAAAAAGTCCTTAGGAGTTGTCCTAAGGATAGTTTGACTGTCTTTATTAGTTTTTTGTTAAAACAAATAAAAAAATACGAAACAACTTGTTTCGTTCTTTTCTTTATATGAAATGGCGGTCCCGACCGGGGTCGAACCGGCGATCTCCTGCGTGACAGGCAGGCATGTTAACCACTACACCACGGGACCATTTGGTTGCGGGGACAGGATTTGAACCTGCGACCTTCGGGTTATGAGCCCGACGAGCTACCGTGCTGCTCCACCCCGCGACAATATAAATAGCTTGGCGACGTCCTACTCTCACAGGGACAAGGTCCCAACTACCATCGGCGCTAGAGAGCTTAACTTCCGTGTTCGGTATGGGAACGGGTGTGACCTCTCTGCCATCATCACCAAACTATTGAAGGCATATTCCTTCAAAACTAGATAACATTGCTACATATTATATGGTTAAGTCCTCGATCTATTAGTATTCGTCAGCTCCACATGTCACCATGCTTCCACCTCGAACCTATCAACCTGATCATCTTTCAGGGATCTTACTAGCTTACGCTATGGGAAATCTCATCTTGAGGGGGGCTTCATGCTTAGATGCTTTCAGCACTTATCCCTTCCGCACATAGCTACCCAGCTATGCCCTTGGCAGAACAACTGGTACACCAGCGGTGCGTCCATCCCGGTCCTCTCGTACTAAGGACAG
Source organism: Bacillus thuringiensis (assembly GCF_001595725.1). Taxonomy (GTDB): domain Bacteria; phylum Bacillota; class Bacilli; order Bacillales; family Bacillaceae_G; genus Bacillus_A; species Bacillus_A thuringiensis_K. The sequence continues at coordinate 250,507 of NZ_CP014282.1, read as the reverse complement.
CTCCTCTCAAATTTCCTACGCCCACGACGGATAGGGACCGAACTGTCTCACGACGTTCTGAACCCAGCTCGCGTACCGCTTTAATGGGCGAACAGCCCAACCCTTGGGACCGACTACAGCCCCAGGATGCGATGAGCCGACATCGAGGTGCCAAACCTCCCCGTCGATGTGGACTCTTGGGGGAGATAAGCCTGTTATCCCCGGGGTAGCTTTTATCCGTTGAGCGATGGCCCTTCCATGCGGAACCACCGGATCACTAAGCCCGACTTTCGTCCCTGCTCGACTTGTAGGTCTCGCAGTCAAGCTCCCTTATGCCTTTGCACTCTACGAATGATTTCCAACCATTCTGAGGGAACCTTTGGGCGCCTCCGTTACACTTTAGGAGGCGACCGCCCCAGTCAAACTGCCCACCTGACACTGTCTCCCGGGTCGATAAGACCCGTAGGTTAGAATTTCAATACAGTCAGGGCGGTATCCCACCAGCGCCTCCACCGAAGCTAGCGCTCCGGTTTCAATGGCTCCCGCCTATCCTGTACAAACTGTACCAAAATTCAATATCAGGCTACAGTAAAGCTCCACGGGGTCTTTCCGTCCTGTCGCGGGTAACCTGCATCTTCACAGGTACTATAATTTCACCGAGTCTCTGGTTGAGACAGTGCCCAAATCGTTACACCTTTCGTGCGGGTCGGAACTTACCCGACAAGGAATTTCGCTACCTTAGGACCGTTATAGTTACGGCCGCCGTTTACTGGGGCTTCAGTTCAGAGCTTCGCTTACGCTAACCCTCTCCTTAACCTTCCAGCACCGGGCAGGTGTCACCCCCTATACTTCGCCTTACGGCTTCGCAGAGAGCTGTGTTTTTGCTAAACAGTCGCTTGGGCCTATTCACTGCGGCTTTCCGTTAAGAAAGCACCCCTTCTCCCGAAGTTACGGGGTCATTTTGCCGAGTTCCTTAACCAGAGTTCTCTCGCACACCTTAGGATTCTCTCCTCGCCTACCTGTGTCGGTTTGCGGTACAGGCACCTTTTATCTCGCTAGAAGCTTTTCTTGGCAGCGGGGAATCAAACTTCGCTCCATAAGGAGCTTCCCCATCACAGCTCAGCCTTTATGATAAGCGGATTTGCCTACTTATCAGCCTAACTGCTTGGACGTGCACAACCAATCGCACGCTTCTTCTATCCTTCTGCGTCCCTCCATTGCTCAAACGATAAAGAGGTGGTACAGGAATATCAACCTGTTGTCCATCGCCTACGCCTGTCGGCCTCGGCTTAGGTCCTGACTAACCCTGAGCGGACGAGCCTTCCTCAGGAAACCTTAGGCATTCGGTGGACGGGATTCTCACCCGTCTTTCGCTACTCATACCGGCATTCTCACTTCTAAGCACTCCACCAGTCCTTCCGGTCTGACTTCACTGTCCTTAGAACGCTCCCTACCACTGATACATTCGGTATCAATCCGCAGCTTCGGTGGTGTATTTAGCCCCGGTACATTTTCGGCGCAGAGTCACTCGACTAGTGAGCTATTACGCACTCTTTAAATGGTGGCTGCTTCTAAGCCAACATCCTAGTTGTCTAAGCAACTCCACATCCTTTTCCACTTAATACACACTTTGGGACCTTAGCTGGCGGTCTGGGCTGTTTCCCTTTTGACTACGGATCTTATCACTCGCAGTCTGACTCCTAAGGATAAGTCATTGGCATTCGGAGTTTGACTGAATTCGGTAATCCGATGAGGACCCCTAGTCCAATCAGTGCTCTACCTCCAAGACTCTTACACTTAAGGCTAGCCCTAAAGCTATTTCGGGGAGAACCAGCTATCTCCAGGTTCGATTGGAATTTCTCCGCTACCCACACCTCATCCCCGCACTTTTCAACGTGCGTGGGTTCGGGCCTCCATTCAGTGTTACCTGAACTTCACCCTGGACATGGGTAGATCACCTGGTTTCGGGTCTACGACCACGTACTAAACGCCCTATTCAGACTCGCTTTCGCTGCGGCTCCGCCTCTTCAGCTTAACCTCGCACGGGATCGTAACTCGCCGGTTCATTCTACAAAAGGCACGCCATCACCCGTTAACGGGCTCTGACTATTTGTAGGCACACGGTTTCAGGATCTCTTTCACTCCCCTTCCGGGGTGCTTTTCACCTTTCCCTCACGGTACTGGTTCACTATCGATCACTAGGGAGTATTTAGCCTTGGGAGATGGTCCTCCCAGATTCCGACGGAATTTCACGTGTTCCGCCGTACTCAGGATACATTCAAGAGAGAACGAAGTTTCGACTACGGGGTTGTTACCCTCTACGACGGACCTTTCCAGGTCGCTTCGTCTACCTCGTTCCTTTGTAACTCCGTATAGAATGTCCTACAACCCCAAGAGGCAAGCCTCTTGGTTTGGGCTATGTTCCGTTTCGCTCGCCGCTACTCAGGAAATCGCATTTGCTTTTCTTCCTCCAGGTACTTAGATGTTTCAGTTCCCTGGGTCTGTCTTCCTTACCCTATGTATTCAGGTAAGGATACCATACCATTACGTATGGTGGGTTTCCCCATTCGGAAATCTTCGGATCAAAGCTTACTTACAGCTCCCCGAAGCATATCGGCGTTAGTCCCGTCCTTCATCGACTCCTAGTGTCAAGGCATCCACCGTGCGCCCTTTCTAACTTAACCAAACTAAAAATTAAAAAATATGAGCTACACTGTTATCTAGTTTTCAAAGAACATACATTTATATATGAGAGATAGTTCTCTCAAAACTGAACAAAACGAAACACGGAAACTTTATTGATGAACAGCGTTCATCAATTCTCATAGAAAGGAGGTGATCCAGCCGCACCTTCCGATACGGCTACCTTGTTACGACTTCACCCCAATCATCTGTCCCACCTTAGGCGGCTGGCTCCAAAAAGGTTACCCCACCGACTTCGGGTGTTACAAACTCTCGTGGTGTGACGGGCGGTGTGTACAAGGCCCGGGAACGTATTCACCGCGGCATGCTGATCCGCGATTACTAGCGATTCCAGCTTCATGTAGGCGAGTTGCAGCCTACAATCCGAACTGAGAACGGTTTTATGAGATTAGCTCCACCTCGCGGTCTTGCAGCTCTTTGTACCGTCCATTGTAGCACGTGTGTAGCCCAGGTCATAAGGGGCATGATGATTTGACGTCATCCCCACCTTCCTCCGGTTTGTCACCGGCAGTCACCTTAGAGTGCCCAACTTAATGATGGAAACTAAGATCAAGGGTTGCGCTCGTTGCGGGACTTAACCCAACATCTCACGACACGAGCTGACGACAACCATGCACCACCTGTCACTCTGCTCCCGAAGGAGAAGCCCTATCTCTAGGGTTTTCAGAGGATGTCAAGACCTGGTAAGGTTCTTCGCGTTGCTTCGAATTAAACCACATGCTCCACCGCTTGTGCGGGCCCCCGTCAATTCCTTTGAGTTTCAGCCTTGCGGCCGTACTCCCCAGGCGGAGTGCTTAATGCGTTAACTTCAGCACTAAAGGGCGGAAACCCTCTAACACTTAGCACTCATCGTTTACGGCGTGGACTACCAGGGTATCTAATCCTGTTTGCTCCCCACGCTTTCGCGCCTCAGTGTCAGTTACAGACCAGAAAGTCGCCTTCGCCACTGGTGTTCCTCCATATCTCTACGCATTTCACCGCTACACATGGAATTCCACTTTCCTCTTCTGCACTCAAGTCTCCCAGTTTCCAATGACCCTCCACGGTTGAGCCGTGGGCTTTCACATCAGACTTAAGAAACCACCTGCGCGCGCTTTACGCCCAATAATTCCGGATAACGCTTGCCACCTACGTATTACCGCGGCTGCTGGCACGTAGTTAGCCGTGGCTTTCTGGTTAGGTACCGTCAAGGTGCCAGCTTATTCAACTAGCACTTGTTCTTCCCTAACAACAGAGTTTTACGACCCGAAAGCCTTCATCACTCACGCGGCGTTGCTCCGTCAGACTTTCGTCCATTGCGGAAGATTCCCTACTGCTGCCTCCGTAGGAGTCTGGGCCGTGTCTCAGTCCCAGTGTGGCCGATCACCCTCTCAGGTCGGCTACGCATCGTTGCCTTGGTGAGCCGTTACCTCACCAACTAGCTAATGCGACGCGGGTCCATCCATAAGTGACAGCCGAAGCCGCCTTTCAATTTCAAACCATGCGGTTCAAAATGTTATCCGGTATTAGCCCCGGTTTCCCGGAGTTATCCCAGTCTTATGGGCAGGTTACCCCACGTGTTACTCACCCGTCCGCCGCTAACTTCATAAGAGCAAGCTCTTAATCCATTCGCTCGACTTGCATGTATTAGGCACGCCGCCAGCGTTCATCCTGAGCCAGGATCAAACTCTCCAATAAAGTTAGTTTGTCTAGCATCTAAAATAAAAATTGACGTTTCACGTTGTTTGTTTCGTTCAGTTTTCAAAGAACTACTTGGCCGCTCATTTGCGACTTCCTTATGTTAACATTTTCATCTTTCAATGTCAACTAAGTTTTTCGTTTAGTTTGTCGCTTGCGACGTTATTGTCATCGGCGACTTGTTCTATATTACACCTCTAAAGTATAATCGTCAATACGTTTTTTAAAAAACTTTATATTTTATAGATTTCACTTATGTATTTCTTCTATAGTTATATACAAGCACCCCACAGAACTATCTATGGGGTACTACTCTACTATAAAAACTATTGCTCTTTCGACGGCACCGAACAACTTCCATCAGTACAAGAAAGATCGCTTCCACCCTCTGAAGAAAGTTCTTGTAACTTAGGTGCAGGATTCTCTTCTTCCCACACTTGCTGAAGTGCACCAACAAAAGTTTCAAGTGGTTGTGCACCTGAAATAGCATACTTTTGATTAATAATAAAATAAGGTACTCCCGAAATTTGATATTGCTGAGCAATCGCTTCATCAATTCTAACATCATTTGCATACGCATTTTTATCATTAATAACATTTAAAGCCTCTTGCTTATCTAAACCTGAAACTTCAGCGATAGTAGCAAGTGTATCCACATCACTTAAATTTCTCGATTCAGTGAAGTATGCGAAAAGTAGATTTTCCGTAATCTCTTTTTCTTTTCCTTGATCCTTTGCAAACTTCGCAAGACGATGCGCATCAAACGTGTTCGTCAGCTTCATCTCATCAAAATTAAAACTTAAACCCATACTAGCTGCATGATTTCCTAGCTGTACGTTATTACGCTTAGCTTCTTCAATACTAATTCCATACTTTGATGCAAGTACTTCATTAATACTTGTTCCAGAATAGATTGGAGCATTTTGGTCTAATTCAAAACTTTTAAACTCAACTTCAACATCCTTCTTATGCGGAAATTGCTCTAAAGCCATCTCTAATCTACGTTTCCCAATATAGCAAAATGGGCATACAAAATCCGACCATACTTCAATTTTCATAGAAACACCTCATTAACATTTAGTTTTCAATCATTGTAGCACTGAGATTAAGGAATTCAAAAGTTTTTGCTCTATCTCCTTCATATAGTACATACAAAAACACACTTATAGCAGACTACCTAATTAACAAAAAAACGATAATCAAAAGGATTAATTATTATCCCTCCGATTATCGTCTATATAAGTGCAACAAATTTAATTATGCCGGAATATACTTCCCTACGAACTTCCATACAGTATTCCAATATTTATTCGAATCTACTTTCTCCGCTTCTCCATGTCCAGCACCTGAAACAATTAATTTCTTTTTTTCTACTTTTGCAGCATTATATACTTCATCTAACATTTCAAAAGGAACGAATGTATCAGCATCCCCATGAATGAATAACATAGGTGTTTTACTTTTCGCTACTTGTTTTACAGCTGAAGCTTCTTCTAAATCGTAGCCAGCTCTTAATTTAGTAACCGTATTTGCCGCATTCATAACAGGAAACTTCGGTAAGTGGAATAAATCTTTTAGTTGATAAGTAAATTCATCAATAACAGTTGAGTATCCACAATCTTCAATAATAACTTTAACATTAGAAGGTAAATCTTCTCCTGAAGTCATCATTACAGTTGCCCCGCCCATCGAAACACCAAATAGAGCTATTTCAGCATTAGGGTCTTTCTTTAAGATTTGTTGAATCCAAATTAACACATCTTTACGATCATGCCAGCCCATACCAACATAATCCCCTTCACTATTTCCGTGCCCACGAAGGTCTGGTGCTATGACATTATAGCCTTGTTCATAGAAATTACGAATATATTTCGTCATTTCTGATGCTCTACCATTGTATCCATGAACTACAATTGCCCATTTATGACTAGATGGTTCATTCATATATTCATAACCTTTTAAATTTAATTTATCGAAAGAATGTATAGTTAATGTGTTAGGTTTATACTTCGATACGAAGTTTGCATTCTTTTCTTCATTTGCAGCCAATACATCTCCCGATGCACTTACCGTTTCTACTAAATGAGGATTATCTTGCAAAAATTCCTTTTCTTGTTTCGCATTTAATGCATAGTTATAAAAATAATTTCCAACTAACATATACACGATTACTAGCAGGACTAAGACTACTATAGTAATTATACTTATCTTTTTCATATTATCTCCTTTTCTAACTTAAATCTTCTTATATTAAAGTACATTAAAAACAACTGTACTATTTTAACACACTGATGAATCCTATCTTTAAGAAATAAAACAGAAAATCTTAAATAGCATATCAAAAATCATGAAAGAAATTGAATGAAAAATTATATAGATATACCAAAAAACCATAGAGGCATACGGAGTATTCAAGAATTTAAATTACATTTGAAATTGATAAGAAGTTAGAAACACAAAAAAGACGAGTCATTCTGACTCGTCTTAAGATTGCTTGGCGACGTCCTACTCTCACAGGGACAAGGTCCCAACTACCATCGGCGCTAGAGAGCTTAACTTCCGTGTTCGGTATGGGAACGGGTGTGACCTCTCTGCCATCATCACCAAACTATTGAAGGCATATTCCTTCAAAACTAGATAACATTGCTACATATTATATGGTTAAGTCCTCGATCTATTAGTATTCGTCAGCTCCACATGTCACCATGCTTCCACCTCGAACCTATCAACCTGATCATCTTTCAGGGATCTTACTAGCTTACGCTATGGGAAATCTCATCTTGAGGGGGCTTCATGCTTAGATGCTTTCAGCACTTATCCCTTCCGCACATAGCTACCCAGCTATGCCCTTGGCAGAACAACTGGTACACCAGCGGTGCGTCCATCCCGGTCCTCTCGTACTAAGGACAGCTCCTCTCAAATTTCCTACGCCCACGACGGATAGGGACCGAACTGTCTCACGACGTTCTGAACCCAGCTCGCGTACCGCTTTAATGGGCGAACAGCCCAACCCTTGGGACCGACTACAGCCCCAGGATGCGATGAGCCGACATCGAGGTGCCAAACCTCCCCGTCGATGTGGACTCTTGGGGGAGATAAGCCTGTTATCCCCGGGGTAGCTTTTATCCGTTGAGCGATGGCCCTTCCATGCGGAACCACCGGATCACTAAGCCCGACTTTCGTCCCTGCTCGACTTGTAGGTCTCGCAGTCAAGCTCCCTTATGCCTTTGCACTCTACGAATGATTTCCAACCATTCTGAGGGAACCTTTGGGCGCCTCCGTTACACTTTAGGAGGCGACCGCCCCAGTCAAACTGCCCACCTGACACTGTCTCCGGGTCGATAAGACCCGTAGGTTAGAATTTCAATACAGTCAGGGCGGTATCCCACAGCGCCTCCACCGAAGCTAGCGCTCCGGTTTCAATGGCTCCCGCCTATCCTGTACAAACTGTACCAAAATTCAATATCAGGCTACAGTAAAGCTCCACGGGGTCTTTCCGTCCTGTCGCGGGTAACCTGCATCTTCACAGGTACTATAATTTCACCGAGTCTCTGGTTGAGACAGTGCCCAAATCGTTACACCTTTCGTGCGGGTCGGAACTTACCCGACAAGGAATTTCGCTACCTTAGGACCGTTATAGTTACGGCCGCCGTTTACTGGGGCTTCAGTTCAGAGCTTCGCTTACGCTAACCCTCTCCTTAACCTTCCAGCACCGGGCAGGTGTCACCCCTATACTTCGCCTTACGGCTTCGCAGAGAGCTGTGTTTTTTGCTAAACAGTCGCTTGGGCCTATTCACTGCGGCTTTCCGTTAAGAAAGCACCCCTTCTCCCGAAGTTACGGGGTCATTTTGCCGAGTTCCTTAACCAGAGTTCTCTCGCACACCTTAGGATTCTCTCCTCGCCTACCTGTGTCGGTTTGCGGTACAGGCACCTTTTATCTCGCTAGAAGCTTTTCTGCAGCGGGGAATCAAAGACTTCGCTCCATAAGGAGCTTCCCATCACAGCTCAGCCTTTATGATAAGCGGATTTGCCTACTTATCAGCCTAACTGCTTGGACGTGCACAACCAATCGCACGCTTCTTCTATCCTTCTGCGTCCCTCCATTGCTCAAACGATAAAGAGGTGGTACAGGAATATCAACCTGTTGTCCATCGCCTACGCCTGTCGGCCTCGGCTTAGGTCCTGACTAACCCTGAGCGGACGAGCCTTCCTCAGGAAACCTTAGGCATTCGGTGACGGGATTCTCACCCGTCTTTCGCTACTCATACCGGCATTCTCACTTCTAAGCACTCCACCAGTCCTTCCGGTCTGACTTCACTGTCCTTAGAACGCTCCCCTACCACTGATACCATTCGGTATCAATCCGCAGCTTCGGTGGTGTATTTAGCCCCGGTACATTTTCGGCGCAGAGTCACTCGACTAGTGAGCTATTACGCACTCTTTAAATGGTGGCTGCTTCTAAGCCAACATCCTAGTTGTCTAAGCAACTCCACATCCTTTTCCACTTAATACACACTTTGGGACCTTAGCTGGCGGTCTGGGCTGTTTCCCTTTTGACTACGGATCTTATCACTCGCAGTCTGACTCCTAAGGATAAGTCATTGGCATTCGGAGTTTGACTGAATTCGGTAATCCGATGAGGACCCCTAGTCCAATCAGTGCTCTACCTCCAAGACTCTTACACTTAAGGCTAGCCCTAAAGCTTTTCGGGGAGAACCAGCTATCTCCAGGTTCGATTGGAATTTCTCCCTACCCACACCTCATCCCCGCACTTTTCAACGTGCGTGGGTTCGGGCCTCCATTCAGTGTTACCTGAACTTCACCCTGGACATGGGTAGATCACCTGGTTTCGGGTCTACGACCACGTACTAAACGCCCTATTCAGACTCGCTTTCGCTGCGGCTCCGCCTCTTCAGCTTAACCTCGCACGGGATCGTAACTCGCCGGTTCATTCTACAAAAGGCACGCCATCACCCGTTAACGGGCTCTGACTATTTGTAGGCACACGGTTTCAGGATCTCTTTCACTCCCCTTCCGGGGTGCTTTTCACCTTTCCCTCACGGTACTGGTTCACTATCGATCACTAGGGAGTATTTAGCCTTGGAGATGGTCCTCCCAGATTCCGACGGAATTTCACGTGTTCCGCCGTACTCAGGATACATTCAAGAGAGAACGAAGTTTCGACTACGGGGTTGTTACCCTCTACGACGGACCTTTCCAGGTCGCTTCGTCTACCTCGTTCCTTTGTAACTCCGTATAGAATGTCCTACAACCCAAGAGGCAAGCCTCTTGGTTTGGGCTATGTTCCGTTTCGCTCGCCGCTACTCAGGAAATCGCATTTGCTTTCTCTTCCTCCAGGTACTTAGATGTTTCAGTTCCCTGGGTCTGTCTTCCTTACCCTATGTATTCAGGTAAGGATACCATACCATTACGTATGGTGGTTTCCCCATTCGGAAATCTTCGGATCAAAGCTTACTTACAGCTCCCCGAAGCATATCGGCGTTAGTCCCGTCCTTCATCGACTCCTAGTGTCAAGGCATCCACCGTGCGCCCTTTCTAACTTAACCAAACTAAAAATTAAAAAATATGCTACACTGTTATCTAGTTTTCAAAGAACATACATTTATATATGAGAGATAGTTCTCTCAAAACTGAACAAAACGAAACACGGAAACTTTATTGATGAACAGCGTTCATCAATTCTCCATAGAAAGGAGGTGATCCAGCCGCACCTTCCGATACGGCTACCTTGTTACGACTTCACCCCAATCATCTGTCCCACCTTAGGCGGCTGGCTCCAAAAAGGTTACCCCACCGACTTCGGGTGTTACAAACTCTCGTGGTGTGACGGGCGGTGTGTACAAGGCCCGGGAACGTATTCACCGCGGCATGCTGATCGATTACTAGCGATTCCAGCTTCATGTAGGCGAGTTGCAGCCTACAATCCGAACTGAGAACGGTTTTATGAGATTAGCTCCACCTCGCGGTCTTGCAGCTCTTTGTACCGTCCATTGTAGCACGTGTGTAGCCCAGGTCATAAGGGGCATGATGATTTGACGTCATCCCACCTTCCTCCGGTTTGTCACCGGCAGTCACCTTAGAGTGCCCAACTTAATGATGGCAACTAAGATCAAGGGTTGCGCTCGTTGCGGGACTTAACCCAACATCTCACGACACGAGCTGACGACAACCATGCACCACCTGTCACTCTGCTCCCGAAGGAGAAGCCCTATCTCTAGGGTTTTCAGAGGATGTCAAGACCTGGTAAGGTTCTTCGCGTTGCTTCGAATTAAACCACATGCTCCACCGCTTGTGCGGGCCCCCGTCAATTCCTTTGAGTTTCAGCCTTGCGGCCGTACTCCCCAGGCGGAGTGCTTAATGCGTTAACTTCAGCACTAAAGGGCGGAAACCCTCTAACACTTAGCACTCATCGTTTACGGCGTGGACTACCAGGGTATCTAATCCTGTTTGCTCCCCACGCTTTCGCGCCTCAGTGTCAGTTACAGACCAGAAAGTCGCCTTCGCCACTGGTGTTCCTCCATATCTCTACGCATTTCACCGCTACACATGGAATTCCACTTTCCTCTTCTGCACTCAAGTCTCCCAGTTTCCAATGACCCTCCACGGTTGAGCCGTGGGCTTTCACATCAGACTTAAGAAACCACCTGCGCGCGCTTTACGCCCAATTCCGGATAACGCTTGCCACCTACGTATTACCGCGGCTGCTGGCACGTAGTTAGCCGTGGCTTTCTGGTTAGGTACCGTCAAGGTGCCAGCTTATTCAACTAGCACTTGTTCTTCCTAACAACAGAGTTTTACGACCCGAAAGCCTTCATCACTCACGCGGCGTTGCTCCGTCAGACTTTCGTCCATTGCGGAAGATTCCCTACTGCTGCCTCCCGTAGGAGTCTGGGCCGTGTCTCAGTCCCAGTGTGGCCGATCACCCTCTCAGGTCGGCTACGCATCGTTGCCTTGGTGAGCCGTTACCTCACCAACTAGCTAATGCGACGCAGGTCCATCCATAAGTGACAGCCGAAGCCGCCTTTCAATTTCGAACCATGCAGTTCAAAATATTATCCGGTATTAGCCCCGGTTTCCCGGAGTTATCCCAGTCTTATGGGCAGGTTACCCACGTGTTACTCACCCGTCCGCCGCTAACTTCATAAGAGCAAGCTCTTAATCCATTCGCTCGACTTGCATGTATTAGGCACGCCGCCAGCGTTCATCTGAGCCAGGATCAAACTCTCCAATAAAGTTAGTTTGTCTAGCATCTAAAATAAAAATTGACGTTTCACGTTGTTTGTTTCGTTCAGTTTTCAAAGAACTAAAAGCGGGTGAAGAGAATCGAACTCTCGACCAGAGCTTGGAAGGCTCTTGTTTTACCACTAAACTACACCCGCGTGGTCGGGAAGACAGGATTTGAACCTGCGACCCCCTGGTCCCAAACCAGGTGCTCTACCAAGCTGAGCCACTTCCCGTAATTGGCGCGCCCGAGAGGAGTCGAACCCCTAACCTCTTGATCCGTAGTCAAACGCTCTATCCAATTGAGCTACGGGCGCTTATTCATGATGTTTTTTTCGTCGTTGTAATTTGGCGACTCAATTATCTTATCATACTACATTTTCAAATGCAAGTACTTTTTAAGATTTTTTTGATGCGGCCGAGAGGACTTGAACCTCCACGGGGTTTCCCCCACTAGGCCCTCAACCTAGCGCGTCTGCCGTTCCGCCACGACCGCGCGGAAAAAACAAAAGTGAGCCATGAAGGACTCGAACCTTCGACCCTCTGATTAAAAGTCAGATGCTCTACCAACTGAGCTAATGGCTCGTAAATGGCTGGGCTAGCTGGATTCGAACCAGCGCATGACGGAGTCAAAGTCCGTTGCCTTACCGCTTGGCTATAGCCCATCGAAATAATTTTCTTCTTTTCAAAGACAAATGTTATTGTACCATAATGTCCAATAAAAAACAACTGCTATATAGCAGAAGTTAAAATGGCGGTCCCGACCGGGGTCGAACCGGCGATCTCCTGCGTGACAGGCAGGCATGTTAACCACTACACACCACGGGACCATTTGGTTGCGGGGACAGGATTTGAACCTGCGACCTTCGGGTTATGAGCCCGACGAGCTACCGTGCTGCTCCACCCCGCGACAATACTATTCATATAAAATTATATGGTGGAGGATGACGGGATCGAACCGCCGACCCCCTGCTTGTAAGGCAGGTGCTCTCCCAGCTGAGCTAATCCTCCGAAGTGGTGACCCGTACGGGATTCGAACCCGTGTTACCGCCGTGAAAGGGCGGTGTCTTAACCACTTGACCAACGGGCCAATATGTATGGCAGAGAAGAAGGGATTCGAACCCTCGCACCGCGTTAGCGATCTACTCCCTTAGCAGGGGAGCCCCTTGAGCCACTTGGGTACTTCTCTGTATGGCTCCGCAGGTAGGACTCGAACCTACGACCGATCGGTTAACAGCCGATAGCTCTACCACTGAGCTACTGCGGAATAATGAAGACAATTTGTATCTTATAAAAATTCTCTCTGTAAGTCAAGAAGTTTTTAACAACATCTTGTTCAAACGTGACATGTTTATAATATACTGGATTGCGTTTTTACTGTCAAGATGTTTTCGATATCGGTTTGAGTTTCCCTTTACACTTTCCACAGACATATCTTTTTGTATTTATTTGACGTCTTCTTACATATTGAATTGAACACTCCATACATTCATACTTGTAAACCTTTTTTTCCTTCTCTTCATTAATCATTCGTTTACAAAAACGTGGTGCATCAACTTTCTTTAACAACTCACGAAAATCTCTATCCCTGTGCTTATACCCTCTTCCTGCAATATGTAAGTGATAATGACAAAGCTCATGTTTAATAATCCCGACTAACTCTTCTTCACCATACACTTCGTAATATCGATAATTCAGTTCGATATTATGACTCTTCAACAAATAACGCCCACCAGTTGTACGTAATCTATTATTAAACACTGCTTTATGTAAGAACGGCATCTCAAAGTATTGTAGTGACACTTCTTCCACTAGTCGCTGAATTTCTTGCTCATCCACTCTCATTCCTCCTAAACAAAAAAATATTTTTACACTTTTCTCCCTTCTTATACATATATTAAATAGTACATATACCCATCCTCATGTAAGAAGCGTGGTTTCTAAAAACAAAACATGAATAGAAATCCACTCACCAACCTCTCATCAATAGCATTTTAGATTTTTGAGAGCAGGATTAAACAAGGAGGGATTCCTATGCCTACGTGGCTAAAAAAACAAATGCAACGTGCATATTTCGAAAAAAACCGGTATCAAATTAAATTATTAAATGAATGCTGGTTTTATTATAGCAAAATACATCAAAGCTCATAATCCATTACACTTTTTATTCCATAAAAAAAGAGCAGTTTCATCTGCTCTCTTCTCTTACTATTCAATCGGCAACATAGATAGTGCAACGCGTCCTTTTTTTGTATCAATATCATCTACCCATACTTTTACAATTTGCCCTACTGATACAACATCTAACGGATGCTTTACAAACTGTTTGCTAAGTTTAGAAATATGTACTAAACCATCTTGCTTTACGCCAACATCAACAAAAGCACCAAAATCAACAACGTTACGAACTGTTCCTTCTAGTTCCATACCACGTTTTAAATCTTCTAATTTCAAAATCCCTTTTTTCAGAAGTGGTTTAGGCAACTCATCCCTCATATCTCTTTCTGGACTAATAAGCGCATCTATAATATCAACTAACGTCGGCTCCCCAACTCCTGTTTCTTGAGATAACTTAGAAATCTCTACTTCTTCCAATCTCTTTTGTAATTGCGGTTGTCCTACGTCATCTATCGATAACCCTAGACTCTTCAATAACAATTCAACATTTTTATATTGCTCTGGATGAATACCTGTTCGATCTAATGGATTCGCTCCTTCTAGTATACGTAAGAAACCTATACATTGTTCATACGTCTTTGCACCTAAACGCGGGATTTTCTTTAATTCCGTGCGCTTCGTGAATTTCCCATCTTCTTCTCTCTTTGCCACAATATTTTTCGCAACAGTTTTCGATAAACCTGAAACATATTGTAACAATGCAACCGAAGCCGTATTTACATTAACCCCAACTTGGTTAACAGCTGTTTCTACTACAAATGTTAATGACTCATTCAGTCTCTTTTGAGATACATCATGTTGGTATTGTCCAACCCCAACTGATTTAGGATCAATTTTCACAAGTTCAGCAAGTGGATCTTGCAGACGTCTTCCAATAGAAACGGCACTTCTCTCTTCAACTTGTAAATTTGGGAATTCCTCACGGGCTAAATCAGAAGCCGAATACACACTCGCACCCGCTTCATTTACAATAATATAAAAGACATCTCGGTTCACACTTTGTAATACATCTACTATAAACTCTTCTGTTTCTCTAGATGCTGTCCCATTACCAATTGCAATCATTTCAACTTGATATTTATCTATAATAGAAAGAACTTTCGTTTTTGCATCATCATATTTACGAACAGGTGGATGCGGATAAATAACATCGATATGTAGTACTTTCCCCGTATCATCTACTACAGACAATTTACAACCAGTTCTATATGCCGGATCTACCGCTAGCACGACTTTCCCTTTCATCGGAGGTTGTAATAATAAGTTACGTAAATTCTCAGAGAAAATATGTATCGCTTGCTCTTCAGCTGTTTCTGTTAATTCTTTACGAATTTCTCTTTCGATTGAAGATTGAATTAATCGTTTATAACCATCTTCAATCGCTAATTGTACATAATGTGCACTTTTCGAATCGTTATCACGAATTACTTTCTTATTTAAGAAAGTTACTATCTCATCTACTGGCGGAACAACAGCAACTCTCAATATATCTTCTTTCTCGCCACGATTCATTGCTAATACACGATGTGGTACTACTTTTTGCAATGGTTCTTCATAACTGTAATACATTTCATATATATTCTTTTCATCTTTTTCTTCATCTTTCACGGACGAAGACATAACACCTTTTCTAAAAGTAACATTTCGAATCCAACTACGATACGCAGCTTCATCTGAAACCATTTCTGCAATAATGTCTTGTGCACCTTGTAAAGCTTCTTCTGCAGATTGCACTTCTTTCTCTACATTAATAAATTCCACTGCCTTTTTAGCCGGATCTTCTTTCTTATATAACAATAACCATTCAGCTAATGGTTCTAATCCTTTTTCTTTAGCAATTGTCGCTTTCGTTCTTCTTTTCTCTTTATATGGACGATATAGATCTTCTACTTCTTGCAACTTTGTAGCTTTAACAATTTGCTGTCGTAGCTCTTCTGTCAGTTTCCCCTTCTCATCAATAAGACGAAGAACTTCTTCCTTCCTATCTTCAAGTTGCATCATATATTGCCATCTCTCTAAAATCGTACGAATTTGCACCTCATCTAAAGAGCCTGTCCATTCTTTTCGGTAACGAGCAATAAATGGAACTGTGTTACCTTCTTCTGTTAATTGAATAACATGACGAACTTGCTTTTCGGTAAAGCCTAATTCTTTCACTAACATTTTCATTAACGCTTGTCGATTATCTACCATTTCCATATACAACCGTAACCTCCTCTATAATAAAAAAAGTTGCCCTTCAAAGAGAGCAACTTAAACTGCCGATTTAAAAATCTATTAGTCCTAAACTAATTTGTAACGCTTCATCTACACGACTCATCATCACTTCATCCAAATGAGTGATTTTGTCCGTTAAGCGTTGCTTATCGATTGTTCGAATCTGCTCAAGTAAAATAACAGAATCTCTCTCAAAACCATACTTTTTCGCATCAATTTCCACATGAGTGGGTAATTTCGCTTTTTGAATCTGTGCAGTAATAGCCGCTACAATCACCGTTGGACTAAAACGATTTCCGATGTCATTTTGAATGACAAGAACCGGACGAACGCCTCCTTGCTCAGAACCAACAACTGGGGAAAGGTCTGCAAAATACACGTCGCCGCGTTTTACAATCAAAATATTACCCCCCGCTAACTAAGCGTTCTACTGTATGAGCTGCTTCATACTCTGCTAAGAAAGCTTCAGATGCAATACCAAGATTAATTTTTCCCATTTCAATGTACCCACGTCGCATTGATTCATGTTGGTAGCGTTTCTTCGTCTTATGTTGACGCAATAACAATTGTGTTGCCTGGCAAATTAGTTCATGGCGATTCTTATTCTCTTGTTTTCCAATTCCGTCCAATTCCGTTACCATTTGCTTTGGCAACCGAACCACGATTTCAGTAGTTACACTTGATTCGGACACAAAAATACACCTCCACCGTCAACTACACACCCAAATATATATATGACACCTATTGTAATAATACCATTGTATGGAGCCTGTTGCAAAGACTTCCTTATTCCTTGCTTATGTTTTCCAATTCACAAACAAAACATTCATCTTCTTAAATTTTTTATCTCATAACTAACTAAAAACAATAGAACTCCTCTTCAAAACTTACGTGCAACTTATATAAAAAATGATTATAAGTAAAAAGCTTCTCATCAAAAAGAGCTTATTATCCAGCAATGAACAGTCACTCCAATGACAAGAAGCAATCATACTACCTTCTATATATTGTTCAAGTAATTAATTATCTCTACAACCTTACCATTCCGTATAAATATTCTTGGCACACGGAAACTAATCGTTGCAATAATTTCATAATTAATAGTCCCTGAGTATTCCGCAACCTCTGTAGCGCTAATATACTCATCTCCTTGCCTTCCAATAAGCGTAACTTTCGTACCAAGTGGCACTTCACAAGGAAGATGAATCATGAACTGATCCATTGTTACTCTCCCTACAATCGGTACCCTTTTACCATTTATAAGCACTTCAAATCCTTGTAACCTTCTAAGCCACCCATCTGCATAGCCAATCGCTACAGTCGCAATCCATTCTTCAGTTTTCGTTCGGTAGGTGACGTTATAACTAATTCCATCACCTTTAATTACCTGTTTAATATGAGCGACTTTCGTATGAAGTGATAGCGCCGGTTCTAATTCAAATGGTAAAAAAGGACGTATTTCTACAGAAGGAGATAATCCATACATTGCAATCCCAATTCGCACTGCATTAAATGTAATCCCTTGAAAACGTAACGTCGCAGCACTATTAGCTGTATGAACAAGCTTAGGATCCACTCCGAATTCTTTCAACCAACTTAACTGCTCTAAGAACGTGTTATATTGCTTATCAAAATACGAAGTCTCAACTTCATCTGACGTTGCAAAATGCGTGTATACTCCTTCTAACTCTAAAAACGGTGCACCCTCTAAACTCTTTAAAAATTCTTTTAGCTCTTTTCTTTCACGTATTCCAATTCTCCCCATACCACTATCAAAGTTAATATGGAATTTCATTACAGATGAACCATCCCAAAGTTCAATTGCTTCGTCCACCCATTCTTTTTGAAAAACAGTTAGCGCTACATCATTTTCAGCAGCTACATTTACATCACGTGGCGGCGAGGGACCTAACACTAAAATCGGCTCAGTAATACCAGCCCTCCGAAGCACTAAAGCTTCATCTAAAAAAGCAACAGCTAACCTTGTTGCACCTGCTTCTAATGCCGTTTTAGCCACCGGTACATAATCGTGCCCATATGCGTTTGCTTTAACTACAGCAAAAATCTCTACATTACTTGGGATGAACTCTTTAATATGTGTAACGTTGTTATAAATGGCATCTAAATCCACTTCCACCCAAGTGTCACGGTAAAATGGTGCTTCTTCCATAAATACACTTCCTTATACACGATATGCGAAGCTTATTCTTTTATATGCTTCTTTTATGAAATCCACCTTCAAACTAAGAAAAGACGTGGTGCACATATATCACCACGTCTAAGAAGTTTACTTCACCTGCTTCGCTGTAACTGAACGAGCAACCATTAACAGCTCCTTCGGCTCTAAACCTTTAGACACGAGCATATATTCTACTCCGTTATGCGACCACGTTACAGAGTCTTTCGTCAATGCACCAATCGTAAACCCAAGATCAACTGGTTCTCCACTTACACTTACCGCTGATGAAGCCTCTGCAACTTTTGCCTTTTCTTGTATTAAAGTAAAGGATTTCTTATTTCCAGTGTATGTGAGTATCGCACGCTTGCCACTGTCTGTCTTCAACTCTTTTTCATCTTGCAGAGTCATACCTTGTGGTGTATCAAGTGGATACAAAATAGCAAACGGTTTGTCTTCTTTCGCTGTAGTTTGAACATCTACCTGCGCTCTAGACATATTTTGTTTCGTATCAAATGCACCTTTATCAAATTTCGCATCAAATTTCACTTTAGAGAAATCTACTTTCACAAGAACATTTTGATCATTATCCATTAACTTCACTGAAACTGGAGTCAAATCGCTCTTATTCAATGTAATCTCTTGTCTAGGCAACATATTTTGATGTTGATAATTTGTTTTTGTTTTAAAAATATAATACTTATCTGTTTTCTCAAAAGTAAGGTTTTTCTTGTCCTGCAAAATATCTCTTACAAGTGATTCATATAAATAAGCCTGGCTACTATTTTGCGGCCAATCACTTTGAAAACGGAAGCTCTTATTAAGTGCTGGCGTTAATACAAATACACCTTCTTCATTTCTCAAAATAATTTGGCTTTGATCTTTTTTTGCATTTTTTAAATTCACACGATAAAAAGACGGTTCCTTATGCCAAATCTCTACGTTATACTCTTGAGGCTCATTGCCTGTTTTAATAGATAATTTTGCCTCAGCTTGATAACTTTTCATCCCTTTTACTTTTGATTCTAAATCTCTCACGACATCATCTTGCTTCTTTTCCATACAACCCGCCAACACAAAAACGGTCAACAAACCGACAAGAACTAAAAACAGACGCCTTTTCATCAATTCAGCCCCTTTGCCCCTATAAATGAATGGAAGATGTACCTTCCTTATCGCTACCTCAAATATATGAGACAAAGATATAAAATATGCAGACTAGCGTGACGAGCTTTCTAAAACAACTTGAGCAACAGCAAATTCCTTACTATGACTAATTGATAAATGAACAATATACTCTGTACTTGTAATCAGAATTGGCTTACCTCTTTCATCATTTTTCACTTCAATATCTAAAAAACTCACTTCTTTTCCGATACCAGTACCTACAGCTTTTGAATACGCCTCTTTCGCTGCAAACCTTCCAGCTACAAACTCTGTAAGGCGACTTCCTTTCAGCTCCATAGCAACATTACGTTCATTTTCCGTTAAAATACGTTCCATAAATTTAAGCTTTCCATCTAGCATTTTTTCAATACGATTTAATTCAATAATATCGATACCAATCCCTATAATCATTTCGAAATCCCCTTCTTCTATTTAACTTTCTTCTTTCATATTGATAAGAATAACAGAGAATCTTTCTGATGCAAAAGGGGTGAAAGTAACCGTATGCTAATAAGATCCACCCATATTTCTTTACAACCGACTATTCTTACCTTACTTCTTATTCATCTAGTCATGATGATATTAGGCGACTTTTTTCTCTTCCCACTGGCAGCCTCTAATGAATATATCGCTAAAGGAGAATGGTGGCGTGTCATAACTTCTCTTCTTGTACACGTAGACTTACAACATTTTCTTTCTAATATTATTTTTTTGTTTGCTCTTGGTTCTTCTATCGAAAAGCAACTCGGACACTTTTCTTTTTTTATTCTATTTTTTCTCTCTGGAATTTCAGGAAATATTTCTTCTTATATTATTATGCCACTTGAATATATTCACGCAGGTGCATCAGGTGGTATTTTCGGACTATTAGGTGCACAGTTATTTTTATTGTACAATCGATACCGCTCTTCAAAACCAAAAGAAATTGCTATTTTCTCAATTATGATACTTCTATTACTTCTATTTACTTTCTTTAATCCTTCTGCCAATCCGATCAGTCATTTAACAGGTTTAATAACCGGTGGCATTTTAACCCCTTTTTTAACAAAAAAAAACGATGGTGCAAAGCTTATTTAATATAAAAGCTTGCACCATCGATAATTTCTACATCTACTTGTTCACTTAAATCTCTCATTAATTGAAATAAAGACTCATCCTTCATCTTCGCCTCAATCATACAATCAATTTGCGGAACACTTCCCTTTATCCTTCTTAAAAAAGATAAAAATGCCTCTACATTAATATAATCTGCATGAGCTCTTGGATCTTTTCCCTCTCTAGGGCTAGAGATATGCATTTTAACCGGCAACAAAGACGTTTCCCACGTATGAACGACACGTGCCCAATCTTCATACCAATCTTCTTGCTCATTATTCATCATATGGTGATGCAAGTCAAATACGACGGGAATATCTAATTTTTCTCCTAAATATAATGTTTCCTCTAACGTAAAGGTTGTATCATCATTTTCTAATATAATCATTTCTTGAATACCCCTTGGGACATTCGACCAATTCTCTATAAAGCGCTCTAATGCAAGTTCTTTATCTTTATATCCTCCTCCAACATGCAGTACACATCGTTGCTTATGTTCAATCCCCATACCTTTTAATAATTTTTTGTGCATCTGCAATGTTTTTACAGATTGTTTAAAAACACTCTCCTCAGGTGAATTTAGTACAACAAAATGATCTGGATGGAAATCAATTCTCATATTCATATGAACTGCATATTCACCTAGTTTTTTTAAATTTTCTTTTAAAGGACGAATATAGTTCCACTCTATCAATTCCTCATGATTCGCTAAAGGAATGAGCTTTGAACTGAGCCGAAAGAAAGATATGTCATGCCCTTTATTATGCTTTAATAAACGTAAACAATTTTCTAAATTGGAATTAGCAATTCTTTCAAGTTTACGAATTGCAGCAGCACGATCATCTAATTTCTGAAACTGTGCATACGTCATCGTTTGAGATGGAGATGCATTCTTCAAATGTACACTCATCGCAACGTAACCAAGCCTTACAAGCATATAACAGCCCCTTTTCTATCATAACTATTATGTAGTATGCACAATTATAGAAATAAAAAAAGAGAATGCCCGCAAAGGGCATTCTCTTTTTTTTATTAAGCTTGTGGACGGCTATGATGTTTTCTTTCGCCGCGTCCATTTGAAGAACCAGGGCGACCTTGGCCTTCACCTCTACGACCACGACTACCACCATCACGATTACGATCGCGGTTACCATCACGATTGCGATCACGGTTTCCGTCACGATTACGTCCATCACGGTTACGGTCACGATTACGTCCATCGCCACCGCCGCGTGCATCACGACTACGATTACGGTTACCATCACGGTATCCGCCTCCGTTACCGCCGCGTTTTTTAGAACCGCCGCCTCTTGAAACAACAGGTGGTTCTGATGTTAAAGCGATCGGAGTTGTATCCGGCTCTTTAGTCATCATTTTTAAAGCAGCAGCTACTACTGTTACAGAGTCATTTTCTTCTAACATTTCTTCTGCAATACGCTTGTAGTATGCTAAGTTTTCATTTTCAATTGTGCTTTGAAGCTTTTCAGCGATTAAACGTTGTTGACCTTCTAATGCCTCGTCAAGTGTCGGTGCATCCATGCGGTCCATTTTACGTTTTGTTGTACGCTCGATATTTTTTAATTGTCCTGATTCACGTGGTGTTACAAATAGCATTGCAATACCTTTTTTACCTGCACGACCAGTACGACCGATACGGTGAACGTATGATTCTGGATCTTGTGGAATATCGAAGTTATATACGTGCGTTACGCCTGAAATATCAAGACCACGTGCAGCAACGTCTGTTGCAACAAGAACTTCAATAGAACCTTCTTTAAATTTACGTAATACAGACATACGTTTCGCCTGAGTTAAATCACCGTGAATACCTTCTGCAGCATAACCACGTAAGTTTAATGCTTCTGATAATTCATCAACACGGCGCTTTGTACGACCGAATACGATTGCAAGCTCTGGAGATTGAATATCTAATAAGCGTGTTAACACGTCAAACTTTTTCTTTTCTTGCACTTCTAAATAGAACTGCTGAATGTTTGGCATTGTTACTTCTTTTGCTTTTACTTTAATGTGTTGAGGCTCAGTCATGAAACGCTCAGCAATACGGCGGATTGGATCCGGCATTGTCGCTGAGAATAGTAATGTTTGATGTGTTTCTGGCACATCTGTTAAAATTGCTTCAATGTCTTCAATGAAGCCCATGTTTAACATTTCATCCGCTTCGTCAAGAACAACTGTCTCTACGTTTTGCAGACGAAGTGTTTTACGGTTAATATGATCTAAAATACGACCCGGCGTACCAACAATAATGTGTGGGTGTTTTTTTAGAGCACGAATTTGGCGGTTAATATCTTGACCACCATAAATTGGTAAAATACGAACACGTTTATGCTTACCAATTTTGTATAATTCTTCTCCAACTTGAATTGCTAATTCACGCGTTGGCGCGATAACAATACCTTGAACCGATTCTTTATGTGTATCCACTTTATCTAATAGTGGTAATCCGAATGCTGCTGTTTTCCCTGTACCTGTTTGCGCTTGCCCAATAATATCTTTACCTTGCAATGCATGTGGAATTGTTTCAGCTTGAATTGGTGTAGCCTCTTCAAAGCCCATACTTTCAACAGATTGCAGTAAAGAATCACTTAATCCTAATTCTCGAAATGTTGTCAATGTTACTTCTCCTTTTCTATCCTATACTTATCATTTAAAAAAAGGCGTTTTCCGAATTTGCGGAAAAGCCCTTTTCCTGAATGCTCACGTATATAAACGGGCGTATATTCTTCACGAAAATACTTCTAAACGTTATTACACTTTATCAATTATAAGTTTTGTATGTGTAAAAAGCAAACCCAACTGTTACCTTATTTTCATATTCAGAGTTTTTTTCTTCACTTTTATTTTTTTATATTTACTGTAAGCGCTTATTATAAGTTTCTTCTATTTTCGTAACTATCATCCCTATTTATATACACCAATTATTTCAACATCGTAATTACTTCTTCTAATTTCATACCGCGAGATGCTTTTATTAATACAACATCTTTCACATCGACTACTGCTTGTAAATCTTTTACTAACTCTTCTTTATTATCATACGCCTTTACACGTTCATTAGGGAAATTAATTTTCGCTCCTTCAGCAATTTGAGCCCCTAATCTACCGTATGTGAATACATACGAGATTTTTGCTGGATCGATTAATTTTCCTACCTCATAATGGAACTGTACTTCTTGATCTCCAAGTTCTAACATATCACCGAGCACAACGATTTTTTTAGCAAAACCATCTAAACCATTCATTAAATGGAATGCTGCTTCCATAGCCGTCGGACTTGCATTATAAGCATCGTTGATAATTGTTAAACCACTATTTGTTTTCACAATTTCCATACGCATGCCCGTCATTTGAAGTGTTACTAAACCTTCTTTCATCTCTTCCCACGTTACACCAAAATGTTTCGCAATTGCCATTGAAGCAAGTGTATTATACACATTATGTTTTCCTAACACAGGTAAGTAGAATGAAATATTTTCATCTCTATTCATTTTGAAATGTGTCCCAGTTGCTTGTAATGTTACAGTCGTTGGATAATAATCGTTTGCTCTTGCATCACCAAACGTAACCGTTTCTGCCGCTAAATTCATTTCAGGAACACGATTCGTTAATAAAGGCTCATCTCCGTTATATACGAACACGCCACCTTCTTGTAACCCTGTAACAATTTCTAATTTCGCTTCAGCAATTGCCTCACGAGATCCTAAATCCATTAAATGTGCCTCACCGATATTCGTAATGATAGCTGCATTAGGACGAGCTAACTTAGATAAGAATTCAATTTCGCCTCGGCTTGACATACCCATCTCTAATACTGCTACTTCTGTATTTTCTTCTAAGTTTAAAATGGTAAGAGGTAATCCGATATGGTTATTGAAGTTCCCTTCTGTTTTTTGCACTTTGAACTTAGTCGCAAGAAGACTTGTTACAATATCTTTCGTAGATGTTTTACCGTTACTACCCGTTACACCTACAACTTTAACATCCAATTGATCACGATAGTTTTTCGCTAACATTTGCAATGCCGATAGCGTGTCTTCCACAAAAATAACCGGAAGATTCTCAGGTGGATTCGCTACATCTTTCATCCATAATGTAGCCACAGCTCCATTTTCAACAGCTTTATCTACAAAACCATGTCCATCAAAGCGCTCCCCTTGAATCGGAACATACAAGTTTCCTTTTTTAATTTTTCTTGTATCAATAGACACGCCTTGAATAGTAATTCCCTCATATTGCTCTGCTAATCCAGTACCATTTACCATCTGTTCCACTTGCTTTAACATTCGCTTTATCATATAGAAACGCTCCTTACATAGAGGAAGCACTATTCCTATGAATAGTGCTTCCTCCTTTTTTGTTAGATTGTATATTTAATTTTTTGTTTTTCTTCGTGACGTTCAATCGCTAAACGAATTAGCTCTTCGATTAATTCTGGATACGGTAACCCAGTATGTTGCCATAATAGAGGGAACATACTGAACGGTGTAAATCCTGGCATTGTGTTTACTTCGTTAATATACACTTCTCCATCTTTCGTTAAGAAGAAATCAGCTCGCGTTAAACCTGCACCGTCTAATGATTGGAATGCAATAATCGCATCACGCTTAATTACATTAGATTCTTCTTCTGTCATTTCAGCTGGAATAATTAGCGCCGTATCACCATCGATATATTTCGACTTATAATCATAGAAGTCCTTTTTCGGGACGATTTCACCTACAACTGAACATTTCGGCTCATCATTACCTAGTACCCCAACTTCTACTTCACGACCTACAATATTTTCTTCTACAATAATTTTGCGATCAAATTGGAATGCCTCTACAAATGCATCCTCAAGTTCTTCACGATTTTTACACTTATTAATACCAACACTTGAACCAAGGTTTGCTGGTTTTACGAAGCAAGGATATCCTAACTTATCTTCTACTTTAGAATAAGCTTCCTCACGATTTTTTTCCCATGCACTACGAATGAAGGATGCATATTTTGCTTGTTTTAAACCAGCCTCTGCAAAGATGTTTTTCATAACAACTTTATCCATACCAGCAGATGATGCTAGAACACCATTTCCTACATAAGGGATATTCATTAATTCTAATAGTCCTTGAACCGTTCCATCTTCACCGTTTGGTCCATGTAGTAATGGGAAAATAACGTCAATAGCGTTCTCCTCAGAAGCTGCAGATGGGATAATTTCTGTACTTAATGATAACGGAGAAATCGCATTTTCTGCACCACTCATTTTTAAAGCTTCAACATCTGTTACTTCGCCTTCAATACGCTCACCACGTACCCATTGACCTTGTTCTGTAATATAAATTGGATGAATCTCGAATTTATCTTGATTTAACGCTTTAATAGCAGCAAGAGCCGTCTGTAGCGAAACTTGATGCTCAGCTGATTTTCCACCATATAATAAACCTAATTTAATTTTCGTCAATGAAATCACCCTAACCAATTGTTTTCATTTTTCTATTTTAGCACTTTTTATAAAAATAGGTAGTTCCTATTTGAAATAAAATGTAACTTCCATAAATAATTAAATAACATCACTTATTGGTTTTTCATTTCATTTTCTATATAGGTACACAAAATAAAATGGCAATCTAATCTAGTTATGTACCTAAAATATGTAGAAATCCCCTTTTTTGTGTATGTCACCTATTCACTAAGACGATTGTTTGGTTAGTGTGTCTTTTTGCCTTTGCTCAACAAGGCGATCTAAAGAAACATATACAATACCTGCAACTACACATCCTACAGCTAAAATTGTAAATAGAAAGTGACCAAGTAATCGATCTAATAAAAAACCTCCCAAAAGTGGGCCAAATGCGCTTCCTGTAATCCACTGCAAACTTGCAGCTCCCATATAAGTCCCTCTCAAATGCTCAGGGGCCAAATTTGCTACAAATGTCATCTGTACAGGCGACATAATCATTTCACCTAACGTATATATAGCATAAACGAACAGTAGTGTTATTAAAATAATTGTAGCATTTGTATTAAATTCTCCAAACCACTTCGGTAACCACCCTATAAAAAATAATCCAATCCCGAATAAACATGCACCATATAACATCGTCTTCCCGACTGGTTTATCCGTAGCCCATTTTGAAATTTGAAACTGGAATAAAACAACTAATAGTCCGTTTAACGCCATTAAATATGGATATGGATTATTCGTTCCAAAAATACGCTTCATTTCATTATCAAAATGTAGTGGCAACATGCCTTCGGTTTGAGAAAACCCCATCGAAATGATAATACCTGCTAATAAGTAAATCATTAATGCCTTATCTTGCATTACAATTTTCCAAACTGCTCCAGATTCCTTTTCTTTATGTTCTTCCCTATCTGTCCTTTTTGGCATCGTCTCTTGAATAAGAAGTAATACAAGTAACGCATAAAATAGCATTGTAGAAGAGGCAATAATAAACACAAGGTTCTTTGACAACACAACTACTGATGCTCCCATTATCGGACCAATCGCAGCACCTATATTGTGTCCCATTCGTAATAAACCATATGCCTCTGTTCTTTTTTCTGGTACCGTTACATCTGCGACCATAGCTGATGCAGCTGGATGAAATAAAGAATTACTCAACCCTAAAAAAATAGATAAAATTGCATATGGAATAAATCCTTCTATAAATAGAAAACCGAGCATTAATAATGCATTACTTGCCATAGAAAATATCATAATAGGCTTTCTTCCATATATGTCAGCAATTCTCCCTCCTATAAGTGATCCAAAGCTTGCAGCAATTGGAGAAAGCGCCATAATAACCCCAACTTCCAACAACGAATCTACCTTATCTTTTAAATATAATGCAAAAAAAGGCATTAACATCATCATTGCAATTCCATTTAACGTCTCTCCAATAAATCGAATCCATACGTTACGGTCCATCTCCCTTAACTCACGCCACGTATTTTTCATCATTCCACCCCTTTAGTTAGCCAACAATTATCTTACAATAAGTTCAGAAAAATGTAAATTTTCAAATAAAAAATCCATTCTAACAGAATTAGAATGGATTTTTTTCGCTTATAAATTTGCAACATCTTCTTCTTTTTTACTATTATTTAAAGCACTATGTTTTCGGCTATATAAGAAGTAAACCGCTATACCAATAACCATCCATATCCCAAAACTAATCCACGCTGTCCCCGATAATTGAAGCATTAAGTATAAACAGAAAATCACTGTTAATGCTGGTAAAAATGGTACAAGCGGAGCCTTAAATGCCCTTGGTAAGTCTGGATGAGTTCTTCTCATTACGATTACCGCAACAGCTACGAGTGCAAATGCTGACAATGTCCCCATATTTACAAGATGCGCTAAAACATTTAAATCTATTAATCCTGAAATCAGTGCCGCAATAATTCCCGTTGTCCATGTATTTAAAAATGGCGTTTTAAATTTCGGATGAACTTTAGCTAGACGCTTCGGCAGTAAACCATCTCGGCTCATCGCATAAGAAACACGAACTTGCCCATACATCATAACTAGCATTACTGTTGTAATTCCTGTAATTGCTCCTACTGAAATTACCCCCGCTAAACCATCTTGTCCAATAAATTGAAGTGCGAAAGCAACTGGATCTGATATATTTAGCTGCCCGTATGGAACAATTCCTGTCAAAATAAGCGAAACAACGATATAAAGAACTGTACAAATTAATAACGATGCAATAATACCAATTGGTAAATCACGTTGCGGACGTTTCACTTCTTCTGCCGCTGTTGAAACTGCATCAAATCCTATAAATGCGAAAAATACTGTAGCCGCTCCAGCCATTACACCATCTAAACCAAATGGCATAAAAGGCGTCCAGTTTTCAGGTTTCACATAATTAAAACCAGCAAAGATAAAAATAAGAACAACTGCTATTTTAATAAATACCATAATGTTATTTACTCGTGCACTTTCACGAACACCCCTAGATAAAAGAACTGTCATCACTAAAATAATTAGAACTGCAGGTAGATCAATTATTCCACCCTTACCTGTACCAGGAGCCGAGGAGAGAATAGTCGGGATATGAATTCCAAACCCCTTTAATAAAGATTGAAAATATGCAGACCAACCGTTCGCTACAGCAGATGTAGCAAGTAAATATTCCAGCATTAAATCCCAGCCAATTAAAAATGCGAATACTTCCCCCATCGTCGCGTATGTATACGTATACACACTGCCCGAGACAGGAACTGAAGAAGCAAATTCAGCATAACAAAATGCAGCAAAGGCACAAGCTAGAGCGGCAATCGCAAATGATAATATAATAGCTGGCCCAGAATGTTTCGCTGCCACAACACCCGTTAGAACAAAAATACCAGTTCCAACAATTGCTCCGATTCCAAGCATAGTTAAATCTAGCGCGCCCAATGTTCTTGCTAACGTTTTTTGCTTACTTTCTTGCATTAACTTTGCAATTGGCTTCTTTTGAAAAATTCGCTTCATCTTTCACTCCTCCAAGTTTTAAATTTTCTGAAAATTTTTAATTCGCTTTTTTATTTTACTCATTACGCTTTTCCTAGTCAATACTTTTGTCGAAACAAGTAGAAATTCTTCTAAATATGCACGATCCTTATCATTCTTTCTATATATCTTTCGACAACTCTTTTTGGTATTATTACACATGTCGATTCCACAAAAAAGGCATGCTCCCTTATTGAGAGCATGCTTTTTTTACTTATTTCACAGTATATGAACCTTGTTCAATCCAGCTATACATATACTTTTCATCTTCTGTTTCATGTGCTTGTTTGACAATACGAAGCGGACGGAATGTGTCTATCATAACAGCTAATTCAAGCGTCTCTTTCTTCCCTATACTTGCCTCCGTTTTCCCAGGATGCGGCCCATGGGGAATCCCGCTCGGATGAAGTGTAATAGAACCTTCTTCCACACCTTTGCGACTCATAAAGTTTCCTTCTACATAGTAAAGAACTTCATCACTATTAACATTACTATGATAATATGGTGCCGGAATTGACTCTGGATGATAATCGTATAAACGTGGTACGAAAGAGCAAATAACAAAATTATGTCCTTCAAATGTTTGATGTACTGGCGGCGGCTGATGAATGCGCCCTGTAATTGGTTCAAAATCCTCTACATTAAATACCCACGGATATAAATAGCCATCCCATCCAACAACATCTAACGGGTGGTGTCCTAAAACATGTTTATGCATATAGCCTCTTGATTTTGTCATTACGACAAACTCGCCTTTTTCATCATATGTCTCTAATTTTTCTGGACCACGAAGATCTCTTTCACAAAACGGACTATGCTCTAACAATTGTCCGTATTCATTTCGATAACGACGCGGCGTTGTAATTTGGCTATTCGCCTCTACAACAAGAAACTTAGTCTCTCCTTCATCTGGAATAACACGATAAATCGTTCCAATTGGAATCGTTACATAGTCGCCTTTTCTATAGTGAATCGTTCCAAACATCGTTTCAATTTTTCCTGTTCCATAATGAACAAATAACATTTCGTCGCCATCACCATTACGATAGAAATAATCCATTTTTTCTGTTGGACTCACTACTCCAATTAACAAATCTTCATTTCCAAGTATGAAATTCCGTCCACTTATTGCATCACCACTTTTTTTACTTTCTTTCGTTCGAAAGTGGCGATGAGAAAGAGCAACATCCTCTTCATACTGCAACTGACAAGAATGCGATAATGCAGAATGACCTACTTCTGTTGGCATATAATGATGATATAAAATAGACTGCGTACCAGAAAAACCTTTTGTTCCCATTACCTGTTCACGATAAAGCGATCCATCTTTTTTACGAAATTGTACATGTCGTTTATGAGGTAGTTCTCCCATGTGACGATAAAACATGCCCATCACCCGCTTCCTTTTCTTTTTTGATCGTATTACGTAGTGTACCTAAACCAGTAATCGACAGTTCTACAACATCTCCATCTTGTAGCCACTCTTCTGTACCCAGTTCTAAAATACATCCTGTTCCTACTGTCCCAGAACCAATCACATCTCCTGGATATAACGTAACGTCCTCTGAAGCACGTTCAATCATTTCAGCAAATGTATAGTAAATATCTTGGAAGTTTCCCTTTGATAATAGTTTTCCATTTACATGAGCAGTCATTTCTAAATTATATCGATCACCATTACGATAAACGTCTAATTCCTCTTTCGTAACGAGATGTGCTCCTAAAGAAGTTGCAAAGTCTTTTCCTTTCGCTGGACCGAGACCTACTTTCATTTCTGTTGCTTGTAAGTCTCTCGCACTCCAGTCGTTCATAATACAATAACCAAAAATATATTCCTCTGCTTGCTCACGAGAAATATTTCGCCCTTCTTTTCCTATTACGCAAGCAATCTCCAACTCATAATCAAGCTTTTTAGACTTTTTCGGACCAATTACAAAATCACCGGAACCAATTACAGCACGATGATTAGTAAAATAAAAAACCGGAATATCATACCATTCAGGCACAACATCTAATCCTCTTCGTCCGCGAGCTGTTTTTACATGTTGTTCAAATGCGTAAAAATCTCGAATACTACTCGGATTAGGAAGAGCAGCTGTCAATTGTACTTCTTCTAAAGCATATATACCCTTATTTGGATTCTTAATATTCCGCACTACTTCTACATACTCATCTGCTTTCTCTAAAAAAGCCATCATAGAAGAAGGGATTTCTCCTTCACTAGCAAGATTCATATCTATTACTTTGTCACCTTCAAGCCATCCAGCTCGTAGTTCTTTTGAAGGAAGACGAAATGTAACAAATTTCATCCTGATTCCTCCTTATAAAAATGAAATTTCCACCAGCAAAGGGACTTTTGCTGGTGGATACAAATCTTATAAGTTCCCGCGACGCTCTTGTTCTCTTTCAATTGATTCGAATAACGCTTTAAAGTTTCCTTCACCAAATCCACGAGAACCTTTACGTTGAATGATTTCAATAAATAAAGTCGGGCGATCTACAATTGGTTTCGTAAAGATTTGTAGTAAGTAACCTTCATCATCACGATCTACTAAGATCTTTAATTCTTTTAACTTATCAATTTCTTCATCAATTTTTCCAACTCGTGCAGTTAACTCATCATAATAAGTATCAGGTGTATCTAAAAACTCCACCCCATTTGCACGAAGCGCTTCAACTGTTTTAACAATATCACTTGTTAATAAAGCAAGATGTTGTACACCAGCTCCATTATAGAATTCTAGATACTCTTGAATTTGTGACTTTCTCTTTCCGTCTGCTGGTTCGTTAATAGGAAACTTAATACGACTTCCATTCGTCATAACTTTCGACATTAACGCCGAATACTCTGTACTAATATCGTCATCATCAAAATGAATCATTTGTTTAAAGCCCATAACATTCTCGTAATAACTAACCCACTCTTCCATTTTTTCAACATTACCAACTACATGATCAACAGCAATTAAACCAGACTCTTCAAATGGAATATTAAATTCTACCTTTTGGAATCCTGGCATAAATGCCCCTTTATAATTTTTACGCTCTACAAGCGTATGAATTGTATCACCATACGTACCAATAACTGCTTTTTTCAATGTACCTTCCTCATCTGTTAATTCCTGTGGTGGAGCAATTGCGACGGCACCACGTTTCACTGCTTCTGAGTATGCTTTATCAACATCATCAACAAGTAGTGCCACATCCTTCACGCCATCACCATGAGTCTTTACAAACTCTGCAATACGATTTTCACTACTTAAAGCTCCAGACACAACGAAACGCATATTTTTTTGCACAAGAACATAAGATACCTTTTCACGGTTTCCAGTTTCTAATCCAGAGTAAGCTACAATTTTGAATCCGAACGCTCTCGCAAGATAATAACTCGATTGCTTTGCATTCCCTACGTAAAATTCCAAATGATCTACATCACGTACTGGAAAAAAGTCCTCCATTTGTGCAGCTAGCGTATCCATAGATTTTTGTTTCATAATATCTTCATCCCCCTGTAAATAGATTAAATGGTCCATACTTAAAACCAACCGAAAACGCTTCCAACATTAATTAATAGAAATTAGTTAGCAAGCTAACAAATTCTGACCTTTAAAATTTTCTATCTTTTCTGTCAAATTCCTCTTTTTTTCTTACATATAAAATTCGACTTTTTTCTCTTTGAAATACAGCTTGATTTTATTCAATGGATTTTTGATTATTCGTTGAATCAAGTTTCAACCGCAGCGTTTAATTAGCATTGAATGCTGGATAATGAGGTAACTTTAATACTTGAGGGTATATAAGAAGAATATAAAAAAGACTCCAACATATTAACTACTTACCAATACGTTAGAGTCTTTATTTTTTTTGAATGATTGTATTTATATATCTCATACTAATACATTTGCAAGGAATAGAATAAATGATGTTACTATTACCGCTCCACCTAAGGATCCTAATAAATCTGTTTTTGTTACTTGAAACACTTGTTCACTGTTCATATCCCTCATTCTCCTTCCTTTTTTGTTTGATTTAAAACTTCTATTATACTAATACGCTTGATAGAAATACGATTAACGCTGTTAATACTACTGCCCCACTTGCTGATCCTACGAAGTCACCTTTTGTTACTTGTAATACTTGCTCTTTCATATCTTTCATTCTCCTCTCTTTTTCTTTTATTACAAAACTTCTATTATACTAATACGCTTGATAAAAATACGATTAATGCTGTTAATACTACCGCTCCACTTGCTGATCCTACGAAGTCACCTTTTGTTACTTGTAATACTTGCTCTTTCATATCTTTCATTCTCCTCTCTTTTTCTTTTATTACAAAACTTCTATTATACTAATACGCTTGATAAAAATACGATTAATGCTGTTAATACTACCGCTCCACTTGCTGATCCTACCACTTTCTCCTTTACTTCTCTCTTGGCTCTGTTACAAAGCTTCTATTATACTAATACGCTTGATAGAAATACGATTAACGCTGTTAATACTACTGCTCCACTTGCTGATCCTACGAAGTCACCTTTTGTTACTTGTAATACTTGCTCTTTCATATCTTTCATTCTCCTTTTTTTATAAGTTATCTATATGTAATTTCTAAGAAATGTTTATTTCATAGTTTTTATGTTAACGTTACATTAAATTTGATAACGTAATGTTTGTAACATTACTGTAACATAACTATTATTACGTTGCAATATAATTACGTAAAATTTATTACACTTTTTTTACGTTTTTTTATAACAACCCTCAAAAACCTTTATTTAATGCATTTTTCACTAAGTCCACGTTTGTAACATTCGCGTAACATTACAGTCATAAAGTGAAATGTATCCATATTCCTCTCTATTTTTGTTACAAATTGTTTATTTAGTGCCACTAAACCTATCTAATCTTTACTTACTTTTAATATGAGATAAAATACCGTCTTTCCAAGATAAGTTTATATGTTTCCTCTATATAACTATGTATAATAAAAACAAAGAGGTGGTCATTTTGAAATTAATCGCATTAGATATGGATGGTACACTACTATCATCTAATCTTGAAATCTCCAAAGAAAACCTACAAGCAATCCAAACTGCACAAGAAGCCGGTCATATTGTAATGATCTGTTCTGGTCGTGCGAAAGAGGATGCTTTAAAACTATTGGAAGAATATAAATTATCTCTTCCAGTCGGAGCAAGCAATGGGGCAATTGTTTATGTGGATGGAAAAGTAATTAACTCGCGTTGTTTACAAAACGATAAAGTATACAAGCTTGCAAAATTACTAGAATCTGAAGGTTTTCCTTATAAGCTATATACGAATAAAGGAGTTTATTCTCCATATACATGGCAAGATCAAGTCATGCAAGCTTTCGAAGAGAACAAGCATGCATTAGATGTTACACTTGAGGAGCTTGAGAGAATTACAGAAAAACAAAAGAAATCAAACTTAATTACTGATTTCCAAAAAATTGAAGATGTTGTAAATAATCCAGAATTAGAAATATCTAAATTCTTCATTTTGACATTTAATGCAACGCATCGTGCACAGCTATTAAGTATGTTACAAGAAGACACTGATATTTCGGTTACAGCATCAGCTCCTACTAATGTAGAAATTATGGATAAGCTTGGTCATAAAGGAAACGGTCTACAAGAAATGGCTGCTTATTTCAATATACCAATTGAAGATACTATTGCAATCGGGGACAACTTTAATGATGTGCCAATGTTACAAGTAGCTGGCTTATCAGTTGCGATGGGAAATGCTGAAGAAGATGTAAAAAAACTATGTGATGTTGTAACATTAACAAACAATGAACATGGTGTTGCTCACGCAATTGAGCAATTTGTATTGAAACAAACTTCATCTAGTAAATAAAAGAAAAGGACTCTTTCCATTTGAAAGGGTCCTTTTCTTTTATACGTGATGACAAGCAACAAAATGCTCCTCACCAACATTACGGAATTCTGGTACTGTTTTTTTACAAACATCCGTTGCAAATGGGCAACGTGTATGAAAACGACAGCCCGAAGGTGGATTTGCTGGACTTGGAATATCCCCTTCTAGTATAATTCGCTCTCGCTTCACTGTTGGATCTGGTATTGGAACAGCTGATAACAATGCTTTCGTATAAGGATGTAGCGGATTGGTAAATAACTCATCACGCGGTGCTGTCTCCACAATCGTACCTAAATACATAATTCCGATTTTCGTACATAAATGTTCTACTACACTTAAATCATGCGAAATGAATAAATAAGATAATCCCTTTTTCTCCTGTAACTCACTAAATAAATTAATAATTTGTGCTTGGATAGATACATCTAGTGCCGCCACAGGTTCATCAGCTACAATGAATTCTGGATTTAATACCATAGCTCTTGCGATTACGATACGCTGACGTTGTCCACCAGAAAACTCATGGGGATACCGGTCAATATGATAAGGAGCTAATCCACATAACTCCAATACTTCAATTACCTTTTCACGAACATTTTCTTTCGTCGCTAATCCGTGGGCCAACATTGGCTCTCCAAGCGCTTCTCCAATTCTCATTCTCGGATTTAATGAACTAAATGGATCTTGGAAAACGAGCTGCATATTAGGGCGATGTTTTCTTAATTCATCCTTGGATAAAGAATGAACATCTTTCCCTTTAAACTTCACTTCTCCCTCCGTTTTTTGAACGAGGCGTAAAATTGTTTTTCCTATTGTTGTTTTTCCGCTCCCTGATTCGCCAACGAGACCAAACACTTCACCTTTATTAATAGTAAAACTTACTCCATCAACTGCTTTTACATGCCCAATTGTTCTACTAAATACGCCACCCTTGATTGGAAAATATGTCTTTAGGTTTTTTACCTCTAATAATGGTTCACTCATTGTTCCGCACGCTCCTCATATAACCAGCAAGCTACTTTATGATTTTCATCATTTACATTTAGATTTGGGGCTTCTTTTTCACATATTTCCATACAATGCTCACAACGCCCACTAAAGTAACAAAACTCACCTAAACCAACTAAATTCGGAACTTGCCCTGGAATAGAATATAGTTTATCTATTCGTTTTCCCATTACTGGTTTTGATTTCAATAATCCTTTCGTATAAGGATGTTTTGGATTTTGGAATATCTCTAGTACTGGGGCTTCTTCAATAACTTTCCCGCCATACATAACGACAACATAATCAGCCATTTCTGCTACGACACCTAAGTCATGTGTAATTAATAAAATCGACGTTTTAAATTCTTCTTTCACTTGTCTTAGTAGATCCAATATTTGAGCCTGAATGGTAACATCAAGAGCTGTTGTTGGTTCATCCGCAATTAATAACTTAGGATTACAACTAAGTGCAACAGCAATCATAATACGTTGTAACATCCCACCGCTCAGTTCATGCGGATAAGAATGGACGATTTCATCAGCGCGGGCTATGCCAACTTTACGAATTAACTCAATTGCCTTCTTATATGCTTCATTTTTACTAAGTAATTCATGCTCCCTTAACGTTTCTACAATTTGCTCACCTACAGTGAAGACGGGGTTTAGCGATGTCATCGGTTCTTGGAAAATCATCGCAATATCATTACCTCGTAAACTACGAAGTTCTTTCTCTTTCATTCCTAAAAGACTTTTTCCTTCATATAAAATGTCTCCACCCACTACACTACCAGATTCAGCAATAAGCCCCATAATAGATAAAGCTGTTACACTTTTCCCGCAACCTGATTCACCTACAACACAAACAGTTTCCCCTTCTCGAACCACAAAGCTAACATGGTTCACAGCCTTTACTGTCCCCTCGTCAGTTTGAAAATGTGTTTGTAAGTCTTTCAGCTCTACTACCGCTTTACTCATATCTTCTCACCTACCGTCTCATCTTTGGATCTAACGCATCACGAAGTGCATCACCAAGTAAATTAATTGATACAACTGTTATAAAGATTGCAAAACCGGGCGGAATCCATAACCATGGACGCTTTTGGAAATCGATTAATGAGTTAGCTGCGCTAATCATGTTCCCCCATGATGGTGTAGGTGGAACGACTCCGAGGCCTAAGTAACTTAGTGCGGACTCACTTAAAATAGATCCAGCCACACCCAAAGTTGCTACAACAATAAGTAACGGAAAAACGTTAGGAATTAGATGATGAATGATTTTTCGAGAATCTTTTAATCCTAATACATCTGCCGCTTGCATAAAGGCTTGCTCCCGCAATGTTAAAATTTGTCCTCTCACAAGACGGGCAAGTCCTGGCCATCCTACTAAACTTAAAATAATCATTACAACATATAAACGGTACTCCGATGGTAATTTCCATTCTGATAAAATTGCTCCCATTATAATAAGTAGTGGTAATCCTGGAATGGACATTAACACATCTGCAACACGCATAATTAAATGATCTACAACTCCTCGATAAAAACCAGCAATTGCTCCTAATAGAGCTCCTAGTATAACGGATAGTAGCATCGACGCTAAACCGATTGTTAATGAAATACGCCCTGCTTGCATAAGTCTAGTTAAAATATCCCGTCCCAACTGGTCTGTCCCAAGCCAATGTGACAGGCTGGGTGGTTTATTAATTTGTGTTACTTGTACTTTCCCATCAGCATACGGTGAAAAGATTGGACCGATAAAACTAAATAAAAACATAAATATTAAAACGTATAAGCCACACAGTGCCATCTTATTTTTCTTGATTTTTTTATACGCTTGGCGCCATGGTGATGATTCATTTCTTTTTTTCCGTTCTTTCTTTTTCTCTATTATGGGTGTAATAGTCTCCATATCTTTCCCCCCTTACTTCAATCGAATTCTTGGATCAACAAACGCATATACAATATCAGCTAAGAAATTAGCCATAATTGTTAAACAAGAAAGAAACATTGTAAAGGCCATTAATACCGTATAATCACGGAAGTTTAATGCTTCTAATTGAATACTCCCAATCCCTGGCCAATTAAAAATCTGTTCAATAATAATAGCTCCTGAAAATAAACCCGGTAATTCAAAAGCGAGTAATGTAATTGCTGGCAAAATTGCATTTTTCAATGCATGTTTATAAATAACGGTCCTTTCTTTTAAACCTTTTGCACGAGCAGTACGAATATAATCTTGCCTAATAACATCCAACATGCCAGTTCTAAAATAGCGTGTTAACGATCCTACACCAAGAAGCGTTAAAATAAATACAGGTAGAATCATATGACGTAATACTTCTAATATGTATGCTATCCCTGTTGAGTTACTCCCAATATCAATCATGCCACCAATAGGTAATAACTTTAAATCAACTGCTAATAATTTAATTAAAAATAGTCCGATAAAAAATGATGGAAATGACATTGCTGCAAAGACACCGATTGTTACCAATCTATCAAACCAAGAGTGCTGCTTTGTTGCAGAAATAACCCCAATAATAAGAGCAATAATCCAAGTGAAAAATAAAGCTGCAGCAGCAACAATAAATGTATTCCAAATGAATTTATTAAGTAATGAAGTTACCGGTTCTTGATACTGTAAAGAAAATCCAAAATCACCATGCAAAGCATTCACTAACCAATGAAAATACCTTTCAATAATCGGTTTATTTAAACCGTACAACTCTCTTAATTCTTGAGCTCTCTCTGGTGTTAATTTTGGATTTGAATCGATATAATCACCCGGTAAGAGTGCAAATAAGAAAAAGATAATAATAGACGTACCAAACAATGTAGGAATCATTTGTAGAAACCTACGAATGATATATGTTTTCACCTTTTGTCTCCCCAATCCTATTTACTTAAAAATAGAAGAGCATTTTTTCAAAACAGCTACCATTCCATTGCTGTGTGAAAAAACGTCTTCTATTATTTAGGTCAACCCTTATTGTTCAATAGATAACACTGGTAAGTTGGAACTGATGCTATCGTACTTTTCTGGATCAATTCCTTTTATACGTGCATTATGAGCATAAAGTAGTTTACGATAGTTTAATAAAATAACTGGTGGATCATCACTTAACTCTTTATACAGCTCTTTATAAATCGCTTTACGTTTTTCAATATCTGTCGTTCCTATACCTTTTACAATCAAATCATCTACTTTCGGATTATTATAACCCGTATCACTTTTTGGATTAGTTGATAAGTACTCACTTACAACTTCACTTGGATCACTAATTCCTGGTGTTGAAACTGCCGCTAAATCGTAGTCACCTTTTCCTACTTTTGAAAGCATTGTATTAAAGTCCATCAACTCTGGATTTAATTCAACACCAATTTCTTTGTAACTTTCTTTTGCAATCGGAATAAAGATATCATTTGTTTTACCTGTATTTGATGCGTAGTATGTTAATTTTAATTTTTGACCATCTTTTTCACGAACCCCGTCAGAACCTACTTTCCAACCAGCCTCATCCAATAATTTTTTAGCCTTTTCTACGTCATGCGGATATTTATTAATACCTTCTTCTGTATATGCCCATGAAACTGGAGCAATTGGTACGTTAGCGACAGAGCCATAGCCTTGTAAAGCTGTATCCACATACTTCTTACGGTCTAATCCATAAGTAAGTGCTTGACGTACCTTCTTATCCTTCAAATACGACTTCTTATTATTTACATAGATATAAGCAATATCACTTGATGATTCAAGATTAATATTTGCAAACTCTAATCCTTTTAATTGGTCTATATTTTCAGGGTTCGCTCTAAACCCACTATAGTCCAGTTCACCTGTTTGGAATAATTGGAATCCAGTATCACCTGATGTGATTTTGTAAATAAAGTTTTTAATTTTTGGTTTACCTGCATAATAATTTTCGTTAGCAACAAAGCGGACTTCTTGACCTGGAACATATTTTTCAAATTTATATGGACCCGCTGCAATTGGTTGCCCATATAATGCTTTTAAATAGTCTAAACTTGTATTTTGTTTATAATCTTTTCCATAATAAGCTTTTGATAGCACTGGGCCACCTAAATTCGTTAGCGCCTGTGAATTAACTTTTTCAGTTGTAATTTTAATTGTCTGTGGATCAACAACTTGGATTCCTTCAATAGAAGTTGCTTTTCCTTCTTTATATTCTTTCCCACCTTTAACAGCATACTGAGCAATATCCAATCCACCTTCATACGCTTTATCATGAAGTAGTGTTAATGTAAATGCTACGTCATCCGCTGTTAGAGGCGACCCATCACTAAATTTTAAATTTTTACGTAAATGGAATGTATATGTTAACTGGTCAGCAGAAATATCCCATTTTTCTGCAAGATCCGGAACAGGTTTACTTTGTTTGTCTGTTGTTACTAATGAAGCAAAAATAACCGACGTTACATTTCCATCCCAACCATTATCTTGGAAATACGGAAGGAAAACTCCCCCTGGCTTAGAAATGGCTGTAATGAAAGTATCTTTTCGTTGATTTGCTTTCTCTGGACTTTTCTTTTTATCTGTAGCTGGAATTGATTCAATCTTAGAGTCTTTTAAATCCTGCTTTTTTACTGGTTCTGTAGAAGCCGTATCCTCCTGTCCCCCACAAGCAGATAACACAAGCGAACTACTCAGTAATACTGAAAATACACCAGCCCATTTTTTTGTCTTTTTCTTCATTGTCCCCACCCTAACTGTTTAATAGTTATACCCTTTGAACTTATTAGCTTATGTATGCCTCCCACAGCACATTTATAGCCAATCGGAAAAGTCGGTTTTAATCAGAAAAAAATAGATGTTTTTGAGGGGTAACAATCTTATTCCGACCTTTCCGGTAGACTTTATGGTTATTAGCTTATATCGTTCATTATGTTTTGTCAATTCTTTCTAAATAAATATTTTTAGAATTTTTCTAAAATTATCACTCTACATTTATACTTTAAGAAAACTCAGCTATAATTCGTATTAAAAAACTTAAAAATCTACTTCTATTCCTTCAACATGAAACATAGAATACTAATAACCAATTACCAAAAAGGGGGCGAAAACATGGACAACCTATTCCAATACGTCCTGCACTACGTATTATTAACAATTATGATAGTCGGAGCGCTATTACTATTCCCGTTCTTCCCAAAGTTCGTCCTCTTTTTAGCTTTTTTTATCATGCTCGGGATCGCTATTATAATTTCAACGAGAGAAGATGCCACGCAAAAAGAGAGCAGAGTTCAGCGCGTAAAGCTGTAACTTTGCTCTCTTTTCGTTTTCATTCACTAGTCTCTGTTACAAATATTTATCCCGCTATTTGCCGGGCAGTAAGACCCCCACCTCAAAATTCAGTGAAAGCAAAAGAAGTTAGGTCAGGGTCGGGGTGCCTGTAAAAGCCCTCACTTTATCTCTCGGGAAATAATTAGCCTTTGTTTTTGTAATTACTCCTATCCAAAAACCACTAATGACATTTATTTTTCACCTTATTATTTTCATATGTTTCACAAACTATGCAAATTGAGGAACACGGATTTATCTAAGTTACTGTTTCACGTGAAACACATCGCTTCATTTAACCTTTAAAGCAAAATATCATTATGAAGAAAGCCACTTCCTCCAGCAAAATTGAAAGGAAGTGGCTTTCTACTCATTACTCCACAATATTCTCTAATTCATTATATAAATCTGCTCGTAACAACTCTTTCTTCGTTTTTTCCTCATATAATTTTTCAAGTTTTTCAACATCAGCTACATGTTCCATTCCACATTCTATTGCATATATATCTTCTTCTACATGCATTAACTCATTTTCAATCTCTTCAAGATTCCTAGCTTCTTTCTCTTTTACAGGAACCGTTTCAACACTTTTTCTTCCTTGGCGTTGCTGCTTTATTACTTGTTTCTCGAGCTTTTCTTCCCACTTTTGACGAGCCCATGCGTAGTTCCCTGCAAACTCAAATAATTTATGCTCATCAATCCAATACGTCTTTTCAAATAACTTATTTAAAAAATAACGATCATGTGAAACAGCTAAAATCGTCCCATTATATTGCTCAAGAGCTTCCTCTAAAACTTCCCTTGATTCAATGTCGAGATGGTTTGTCGGCTCATCTAAAATTAAAAAATTGATATCTTGATACATAAGTTGCGCAAGTCTTAATCTCATTTT
This sequence comes from Bacillus thuringiensis, assembly GCF_001595725.1. Classification (GTDB taxonomy): domain Bacteria; phylum Bacillota; class Bacilli; order Bacillales; family Bacillaceae_G; genus Bacillus_A; species Bacillus_A thuringiensis_K. The sequence goes on along the minus strand of NZ_CP014282.1, from coordinate 208,489 downwards.
TTCTCCACCGCTCAGTTGCGTTACTTTCTTAAACACCGCTGGACCATAAAATAAAAACTTAGCTAATATATGTCTCGCTTCTCCTTCTGTTACAGCTACATATTCCCTGAAAGCCTCTAATACATTACTCTTCACATTTCCATACGTATGCTGTGATAAATAACCAATTTTGACACTACTACCAATGCGAATTTCACCAACGTCTGGATTTATTTCTTCTAATAGTAGTTTTAATAATGTAGTCTTTCCTGTACCATTACGACCAACGATAGCAGCACGCTCTTGAAAACGAACATGTAAATTCGCTTGTTCAAATAAAGGTCGGCCAGCAAAACCTTTACTCACTTCTTTCATTACAACAACATCTTTTCCGCTTCTCTCTTGCCCTTCAAACTGAAGACCCATCTGTTTTCTTTCTAAAATCGGCCTCTTTAATTTCTCTATACGATCTAACGCACGTTCCATATTCCTCGCTCTTTTATGCAATCCTTCATTCGGAGGATTCGCTTGATTTGCCCATTCACGTAGGCGCTTAATTGCTTCTTTCATTTTCTTTATTTTCTTTTGCTGCTCTTGATAAGCTTGAAACTCTTGAAGTAACCTTTCTTCCTTCTCCTCAACGAACTGAGAATAATTCGTATGGTACACGTGAATCTCTCCATCTTCCAAATCCAAAATTTTCGTTACAACTTCATCAAGGAAATAGCGATCGTGTGAAATAACCATAACTGTTCCAGTATATTCTTTTAAAAATTTCTCTAACCATTCAACTGCAAACAAATCTAAATGATTTGTTGGTTCATCTAATAGAAGTAAATCTGGTTTCTGCAATAGCATATATGCAAGGCTTACTTTCGTCTGTTCTCCTCCACTTAATTCTGTAAATACTCTTGGAAATAAGTCTGTTACTTGTAAGCCATTTGCTACCTTCATTATATTTGCCTCTATTTCATAACCACCGAGAAATGCAAATTTTTCTTGAATTATTCCGTACCTCTCCATTAGCTTTTGCAAAGAAGATTGTTCCTGCTCCTCCGCCATATTTTTTTCTAGAGCATGCATTTCTTTTTCTAATTCTTTTTCTACTTTAAAAGCGGAACTCAATACATCATATACAGTCATGACCTCATCAAACTTCGGAATTTGTGCGACATGACCAATACGTGTACCTTTCTTCATATGGATGGCTCCTGCATCCAAACTCTCCATTCCCGTTAGAAGCCCAAAGATTGTTGTCTTCCCACTACCGTTACGACCAACTAACCCAACACGTTCACCATTCTTTATTTCAAGCGATATATTTTCAAATATGATGTTTCCACCAAAAGATTTCGTTACATTCTTTACACTACAAATAGTCATTTTCCGTACTCCTTTCAATATAAAAAACCATGAGAAAGAAACATTCCCCATGGTTTTCGGCATAGAAAAAGGAAGCCAAATAGCTCCCTTTTCACACGTTTATTAAAAATGGGTGAAGAGATTTCTATCGTTCAATAGTCACTATGCAATTGTTAAAAAAGGGCATACGTATCCCGTTAACAACTACATCATGAAAAATCGCACGACAAAAATAGATAAAATCTAAAAATTTGGCACGCGCAGCTAAAGAACGTTTCATCTCATTCACCCCTTTCGTACGGAATTTAATACTTACTTCTTTATTATACTTTCCAATTTCATGTTTGAATAGTCATTTTTCTGAAAATAATGAAGATAGACTAAACATTTCAATAAGTGACATCAAATCTTACAAAACTGTTATGTTCACGTAATGGAAAGCGATAGTACGAAAAGATGCCTCCCTATACAATAAAGATGTAAACAAGAGAGATAAACAAAAGGTGGAAACAAACATGATGAAAGAAATCGTAAAAGCAATCTTTGAGGTATTAGTGAACGGACAAGCAGTTGTAAAAGAACTAAATGAACTATAAAAAGGAGTGAAGAAATATGATGAACATAGTGAAAATGATTTTACACGCTTTAGTCGATGCAAAAGCAGTTAGCCAAGAATTAAACCAACAATAAAAAGGGGTATATGAATATGAAGAAAGCCATTATTATAATTGCAAGCACAGCAATTACTTTATACACAATAAAAAATAGAAAAAAGAAAAATAATGAAAATGTTCTATATTATCCATACACGCTATTAGAGAAAAAATAAAAGACAAGGTACCCTATCGTAATGAGGATATCTTGTCTTTTATTTTTTCCACATTTCCTTTAGAGGATTTCCCTCTCCTGTTCCCGAATGTATTAAGCGGGATTTTTACACATATTTTAAAGGGGCATATATACAAATGGATACACAACAACTATATTTTTTAAACGATATCGGTAAACAAAAACCAGAAAGCATTCGGAATAGAAGCGCTGCATGTCCATTTTGCGATAAAGAACATTTAACGGATATTTTAGCAACTGATGGTTCTATTATTTGGTTAAAAAATAAATTTCCTACATTACAAGATACATTTCAAACAGTGCTAATCGAAACAGATAATTGTGAAGATCATATTGCGACATATACAGAAGAACATATGAGATCGCTAATCCGTTTCTCCATTAAACATTGGTTAGACTTACAGAAGAATGAAGAATTCACATCTGTGATTTTATACAAAAATCATGGTCCCTTCTCAGGTGGAAGTTTGCATCATGCACACATGCAGATTATTGGAATGAAATATGTAAACTACCTCGATAACGTAGAACCGGACAACTTCCAAGGAGTAATTGTACAAAAGAACGAACACATTGAACTCAATATTTCAGATCGTCCTATTATCGGTTTTACTGAATTTAATATTATCACTGAAGATACTGAATCCACGGATGAACTAGCAACTTATATTCAACAAACTGTACGTTACATACTGACAGATTTCCATAAAGGATGCAGTAGTTATAACTTATTCTTCTATTACTTAAATGGAAAAATCATTTGTAAAGTTGTACCTAGATTTGTCGTTTCACCATTGTATGTAGGATATAAAATACCGCAAGTTTCTACAAAACTAGAAGAGGTGAAAATACAACTCACGCAGTATTTCACGAAAGAAAAGGATGAAATTATTCATAAAAAAACAGAGTAGGTATAGAAAACCTACTCTTTAATTACACCTTTATTTCGATAGTATACATCTTCTAATCCGATGTTATACTTCATGTTATTATCCGTCCACTCTGGCCCTAAATTCCCTGGCCATCCAGATGTATTCGCTATATATTTCAGTAATGCAAAATCAGTCAAACCTTTTTGTACCCCACGCTTATATCCTTTCATTAAATGCGGCATTGCAATTTGCGCATTTGTACGTGGATCTTTCAGCTCATCATCAGTTAAATGTTCTGGTGCAAGCCCGCCGCCGCGGTGTAGTTGAAACAATCCGAATGAAGTTCCATTATCTCCAACACTTCTTGGATTTAATCGACTTTCATGCTCGGCAATTGCAAGAGGTATCCATTCTGGAAGATTTACTTTCTTCGCTTCCTCTATAATGATTTGTTTCATCTGTTTTGCTTCTTCTGAATCAACATAGCTTGTTCCATTCACTAGCTTATCCATTCCTTCAGACTTTCCTTGGAAATATAAATATACTCCAAGAACAACTAAAAATCCTACAAAGAATTTCTTCACTACCTCTACCTCTTTCTCCGCTGAAATTTGTCCCCTTTCAGCCTTCCCTTTACAATTACCTACATTCTATTACTCTTTTATCATAGCAAATAACTATACATATTATCATCATGCTTTAGACCGATTTTGTGAAAAAACAGCTGGTAAATACGTGCAAAAATGTAACTTTCATAGACTATAACGCATTTATTGTATATAATTGTAAACTGAACTCTACATATAGAATAGGAGCATACAAAATGAAAAAATGCCTAACACTCTTGTTCAGCATTTTACTACTCATCCCTACCTACACCTCTGCACAAACATCATCAAAACCAAAAGTACTTGTTTTGTATAGTACACAAGACGATAAAGTTTCAAATAACGTCCAAATACTTAATACTCAATTAGGACATTTTACAAATGATATAACCGTAAAAAGCTTAAAAGAAGCAACTTCAATTAATAACGTATCCTCCTATACACATATTGTTTATATCGGTGAAACAAAAGAAGTGTTTTCCGATGAAACGAAACAATTTCTAGAAAACTTCTCCGGCCCTGTATTAGTATTAGGACAAAATGTTGAACAATTATCTAAGCGTTTTTCTTTCATTACATTGAAGAGTGATGATATACGAGTTAATAAAATTGAATATCCAGACAAGAAGCTAAAAAATACTTTAGAAGCGGAACGATTAATTCAATCATTTGATACGAATGGAACTGTGCTTGCTAGCGCCTTAAGCTCAAATAACACTAACCCACTAATCGTTCAGCATGAAACATCTTATTACGCTGCAACGCCAAATCTCTTTGACTGGATGTCTCATTACGTCGGTGAAATGTTATTTTCTTACTTCGGAAAAGAGCCAACGACAAATAAAGTAGAAGCTTATTTACGTCTTGAGGACGTTCATCCGGCCGCAGATATAAATCAATTAAAAGAAATTGCTGAATTACTAAAAGGGAAAAAAATTCCTTATATGATTACGGTCATCCCTGTATATAAAGATCCAAATACGGGAAAGACAATACATCTAAAAGATAAACCCGAACTAGTCGATCTTTTACGCTCTATGCAAAATGATGGGGCAGCAATTATTTTGCATGGTTATACTCACCAATTTTATGACAGTGAAACCGGTGAAGGGTTTGAATTTTGGGACGTAAAGACAGATCAACCAATTCGCCAACCGAAACATGAAAAACCGAAGACAAAAGATGACTTTCCAAATATAGAGGCATATAACCAATATGTAAAAAAAGGGGAAGAGTTTGAGGAAAAATATACGAAAGATCATATCGAAAAAGGAATTCAAGAACTTGTAGCTGCTAAACTATATCCTGTTGCCTTTGAAGCACCTCATTACACGATGTCTCAAAAAGGATATGAAATATTATCAAGATACTTTTCAACTTATGTAGGACAACTACAGTTAAATGATACAACTTGGAAATCCATGCACTCACCATATTATACAAGTACTCCGTCATTTTTACATGGAATGAAAATATTGCCTGAAACAGTCGGATTTATTGAAGAAAATAAACCACAAACTATTGCTAAAATGAAAGAACGTGCTCTATCTGTTTCTAAATTATCCGATGGAGTTATTGGAGCATTCTATCATCCTTACTTAGGTGTGAAACCATTAAAAGAAGTGTTAAAGGACCTAGAAAGTATTCCAAATATAGAATGGATTGATTTACAAAAGGAAAAGAATGAAGTAAAAATGAAAGATATTCATATTACGACGAATAAAGACGGCATTCACGTTGAAAAACCAACCAGTGCGAATGACATAATTGATTATATAAAGCAATATGGCATCTTCCTTATACTAGGGTTCGTTATCATTGTCTTTCTTTTATTATTAAAACGTGCGAAAAAATTAGAATCCTAATACAAAACCACCGAGCGGAACGCTTGGTGGTTTTTTGTCCTATATCAAACCGTGGCATTTTATTAAATAAATTCAACTTTTACTTTTTCCGTTACATGATTAAAACTATAATTCTCCTATCCTTTCAAATAAAATCGACTTGTATTTTCATATATTGTTTCTGCGACCTTATCAATAGATATGTTTTTTATAACACTAATTTCCTTTAATACCTCTCGAATCATTCTTGGATGCGTTATAACATCCTCTTGAAATTCCCACGGTCCATCTGTTTCTACCATCATATATTCAAGTGGATAATACGAAACGATTTTTCTAATCTTCTCCTTATGTAAAACATCCGGTGTAATCGAAATATAATAACCATTCTTCATCATCCGTTTCATTGTTTCATCACTTCCTTTAAACCAATGGAAATGTGCACGTGAAACTTTATATTTCTCTAGCAAATCACATACAATGTCAGCATCTTCATAAACTGCATGTAATATAATCGGCAAATTATACTTACTAGCTAGTTCTATAAATTTTTTCAATACAACTATGTATGGATTTACAGCAATTCTTTCATCTTCTTTCCTCAAATAATAGGGCAAACCTACTTCACCAATCGCAACAATTTCCTCTGCGTTCTGTTCAATAAGTTTATAAATCTGTTCACACTCTTCTTTATGAATCTGTTGCTCTGGATGAAACCCTATCGCTGGATATATAAAAGGATAGTTCTTCGCTAAAGATAACGTTTCCTTACAAGATTGATAATTCATAGATACTGCAATAAGCCCCTTTATTTCATTACTATTTTCCACCTCTTTCAGTAATCTGTTCTTCTCTTCATCCTTATATTGATCAACATGTATATGACTATCAATCCATTTCATCTTTATGCCCCCATAAAAAAAACAAGAAAGGACTTCCTTTCTTGTTTTATCATCTATATTATTTAACAATTAAGTTTGTTATGATATCAAATAATCCAATACACACTACGGCAACAGTAAAGTAGCTACAGAAATCTTTAATTGGTAACTTCACTACTTCTTCTTTACGCATCCCATTTTTCTCCCTTCTTACTAGATCCCTAATTATTTTTCTATCTGTATCTATTATGCAAAAAATATGACAAATTTACTATCGAATTAACTTACGTAAACCTTACAATGTTGTAAGGTTTAAAAAAGGATCCTCATCTTTATTCAGATGAGGATTATTAAAAATTAGTTGGTTTTTCATTCTTCATTACAAACAGAAAGTAATACATTGAGACTTTCTAGTTACACTATATGAAAATTACTATCTTTTAACTATCGAATTACATTACAGAAGGCTTACATGTTTGTAAGTTATGTGTAATGTAATTCGATAGTTCTCCTTACTTATATTTCGTACAATAAAGTTAGAAAGTAAGCCAAATAAGAAGAACAATCACATAACCAAATTACATTGCTAGTAGCTACTCTTCTTATACCTTTCACCTATGCTACTACAATGTACCCCCTTCCCTTTTATATAATAAAAAAAGCCTTAGTCCATATAGACTAAGGCTTTTTTATTGACCTCAAAAATACCCTTACCCAGTATTTTTATTTTCGACAAAAAATAGCCGGGGGTATATTTCACTATCTCATCGTTAAAAGTTTGCTCTTCGCATTTATAGGAATATTTGCAACCTCAATCTCTTCAATCGATTCACCGTAACGTCCTTTTGCAAAAACCTTTAATGCTTCATCTCTCTTTAACATATGCTTAACCGTTTTCTTTATTTTCTGCTCTCTACCACGTTCATCGAATGCAATAAATTCATATTCATACCACTCATCACCAATATGCTGACCAATTGTATTCACAACCGTATAGTATTCTTTCGTCTTATAAAATGGATTATATTTATCGATAACCGGTCCAAGTTTCGTAGGCAGTAACATTACTACTATCACTATCATCGCTATTATAGTAGTGATCATTTTTTTCCTCATAATAAACATTCCTCCTCTGCAGGATATATATACATCCATTTTAAAAAGGGGGAATAAAATCTACTATTGAATCTCATTACATTACACTTACATTTTTGTAAGAATTAAAAAAGGTGAACGAATTTACTCGTTCACCTTTTAGCTTGCTTTAAAGCCACCGCCAAGTACATCACGTACATCATGTATAACAACGAAAGCATCTTCATCTACCCGGCTAATAACTTGTTTTAACTTAACAAGCTCTTGTTTATTAATAACAACATATAAAACTTCTTTATTTTTACCAGTATATCCGCCGCGCCCTTCTAATACAGTAACACCGCGTGTCATATTTTTCGTAATAGTTTCACGAATTAAGTCTGGTTGATTCGAAATAATCGTAACAGCCGTTTTTGTGTCCATTCCTTCTACAATGAAATCAATCACCTTCGCTCCAATGAACACAGCTACAAGTGTATACATTGCCTTTTCTTGCCCTATTATAAATACTGAACCAGCAATTACAACAATATCAATAATTAGTACGCCTTTACCTACACTCCAACCTAAATATTGATTTGCTAACTGAGCTAAGATTGCCGATCCTCCCGATGTACCTCCAGCTTTGAACATACAGCCTAATCCAATACCCACAAATAAACCAGCAAATAAAGCTGCTAATAATGTATCACTATTTACATGATACTCAATATGTTCTGTAACGTATAAAAACAAAGATGTTTCTACAATCCCTAAAATTGTATAAATCATTGTTTTCTTATCAAAAAATTTATAACCAATAGCTAGTAAAATTGCATTTATAGCAAAATTCACAATCCCTGGTGACCAATCAAATAAGTAGTACGTAACAACCGTTAAACCAATAATTCCACCTTCCGATAAACGGTTTGGAATTGCAAAGTAATTAATACCAATTGCGAATAATAATGAACCAATTGTAATTAGTGTTATTTCCTTTATACGTTGATTAACCATAGTTCATACCCTCCCCCCATTTGACATTGTATCACTATCTCCTAGAGGTTTAGAAGTGGTTTTTATTCCGCATTTTCCCTCTTAAAAATTGAAATATTATGTTTAAACAGAGGGTTGATTAATTATTCATATTTGCTCTAACTGCATGGATAAATTGCTCCACATTCCCTTTCTGAATATGCTTAGCGCGAATGGTTTCATGATTATAAGTAAACTCAAAGTACGAATGAAAATCTATGCTATCTATATGCAAATATGAGTACTCTTTAAATGTTGAAGGATAGTACGGAAATTTCCCGTAAAAAAGGAGACGTCTAGTAGTGGCAACAAAAATTCCATGTTGATAACATAACATGAAATTATCCTTCTCAAAGATCCCTACCACAAAAGCCAGAATCTTTTCATCATCATCTACATACTTTTTCATACTCGATAAAAGTTCATTCATGCATATTCCTCCAAATTCTATTCATTGCATTAACACTTGAAAAGAATCCATGGATTATTACAAACCGGTTTAACTCCTTTATAAAGTATGAAACGCGTTTCCTGTCAAAGATATTTCAAAAAAATAATCCGTTATGCGATTATACACATAACGGATTAAGATTAAACTGTAGAGCGTTCCACAAGTTCGTATGGAATTTCCAGCTTTTCTTGTTTAGAACTCTCGTCATTCACTTTTCTATGCAACATTTCAAAAGCAGTTTTCCCTATCTCCTTTAAATTTTGATCAATAGTTGTCAATTGTAACACTTGCGAGATAGGTTGATTATCAAAGCCAATAATCGCTAAATCCTCAGGAACTTGAATCCCTAGTTTTTCAACCTCTGTCATAACCCCAATCGCAACTTCATCACCTGCTACTATTAATGCTTCAGGAAGATCCTGTATCTCTTTTAACTTATGAGCCACTTTTACACCATCTTCTAGTGTAAAACATTCTGTAAAAATCCATTCTTCATTAACCTCTTCGTCTATAGATTGCAATCGCTGTTTATAAACATCAAAACGCTTTTGACTACTCGGCCCTAATTTTCTTCCCGTACAATAACCAATTTTTTTATAACCTTTCTCAATCAAATAATCCATTCCTAATTGAAAGGCCGCTGAATGATTCGTATATACACTTGAGATGTTTGAAATATCATTATCTTCACAAGCAATTATTGTGCCGTAAGAAGCATACGGTTCTATCGTTTCCCAATCATTTGCACGTGAACAAATAATAAGACCATCCAATTGTTTTGTTTTTAACATATGTAAACTTTTTATTTCTTCTTTTTTATTATAATTCGTTTGGCAAAGTAACACTCTGTAATTATGAGTTAACGCAATCTCCATCATTCCGCTCACCATCGCATCAAAACACGGATGATTAATATACGGTAAAATCACACCAACAATATTCGTCTTTCCTTTTGATAAATGAACAGCATTTGCGTTTTGCGAGTAATTCAATTTCTCAACTATCTCTATAACCGCTTTCCTTTTTTCTTTACTTACATATGGGTGATCATTCAACACTCTCGAAACAGTCGTAACTGAAACTCCCGCTATCTTTGCTATATCTTTAATATTAGCCATACACTCACCTCTATCTTTAACTTAATGAATCTCATGAACATATGTCAAATCTTCTTATCATTACACCTTCATTCGTTTCTCTTACAAAAGTGTAATTTTTCTGTAAGCTAATTCGATAGTGACTTTCCGCAACATTTCATACAATTAAGTCAGAAACAAGGTAACAACCATTCGAAAAGGAGCGGATTAATATGATGAACAAAATGAAAACGAACAATTTCTTACATACAATGGGCATGGTATTTTCCACTCTTATCGACGCAAAAGCTGTTGCTTCTACATTAAACAAGTAAGGAGAATATATTATAAATAACATCACTTTTAACAAATTAGATTTTTTAGGACTAGCTAGTGGCTCGCTTCTTCTTACTGCTTTTATTTACGCCGCTACGCTTGTATAACTTTGTGTCCCCTTTCCCCTTTATTATAAATAGTAATAGAAAAGACGACCGTCTATGCCCGGTCGTCTTTTCTTATTTTTGATTTGATTGCAAAGCTTCTTTTAACTCCTCAAACTTCTCATTTAATTGATCTGTCATCATTTTCATAGCGGTTTTTCGATCTATTTGTTCTCCAGCCTCAATTTGAATCGGATCTCCAAAAATCAATTGTGCCTTTTTCCCCTTTATTAATTCTTTTACACTTGATGGGCCAACATAAGCTGCCGGCACTAAAGGTACATTAGAACGCATCGCAATTGTCACAGCACCCGCTTTTAATGAAACATCTTCCGCTGATCTCGTTCCACTCGGAAAAATCCCTACTACCTTTCCTTCTTTTAATAAACGTGATGGAATTTTAAGTGTACTCGGTCCCGGATTCGCGCGATCTACAGGGAATGCATTTACATTTTTAAAGAACCAATTTTTCAATTTCCCTTCAAATAATTCTTTTTTTGCCATGTAATGAATCTCTGTTGGGTACATCCCTGTAGCTAACATTAATACATCCATAAAACTTGTATGTGTACACGCAACAACATACGGACCACCTTCTGGTAGCTTTTCTCTTCCTTGCACTTCTACTTTCCCAGCTGTTTTAAATATATATTTCAACAAAAATGTAATTGGTTTATACATTTATTTCGTTCCTTTCTAAACATCCGAAGTATAATCATATTCTTACAACAATTATAACACTAAGTTTTAGGAGTTGGTAATAAAAATAAGTATGAATTGTTAAATTTCAATTCTTACAAAAGTGTAATTTTCTTGTAAGCTAATTCGATAGTTACTTCTCACTATATTTCATACAATTAAGTCAGAAACAGGGCAACAACTATTCGAAAAGGAGTCGATTGATATGATGAACAATATGAAAACGAACAATTTCTTAAATACAATGGGCATGGTATTATCAGCTCTTTTCGACGCAAAAGCTGTTGCTTATACATTAAACAAGTAAGGAGAACTCATTATGAATAACATCACTTTTAACAAATTAGACTTTTTAGGATTAGCTAGCGGCTCTCTTCTTCTTACTGCTTTTATTTACGCTGCTACGCTTGTATAACTTTGTGTCCCCTTTCCCCTTTATATAGAAAAAGACGACCGTCTATGCCCGGTCGTCTTTTTAATTTTTTCTTTCTTTCAATTCTTTTAAAAGCTGTATCAGCTCAGCTTGTTGTTTTATCTTTTTACGACCATTTCGATTAATTGCTGCAAGCTCACAGGCAACTCCCACGGCGAAGAAAAACAATAAACTTTCTAACATGTAAAATCCTCCATTTGCCTATTAAACAGCTTGACGTAATTGTTCTTCTTGTAAAACTCTCTTATTTATATTTTCTTCTTTTCTCTGACAAACGTTATTGCGAATAAGCGCTGCAATAACAAGTACAGTCCCTATAATATCAAACATTGTGATTTGATACCCTTGCATCATCATAATAGCTAAAGTCGTAATTGGTACAAAATTAATAAATAAAATCCCATTAATGGATGATAAAATTTTCACACCATAGTTCCAAGCAAGTAGCGCTACAATACCTGGCAATGTCATCATAAATAACAAATCATATTTCACAATAGAAATCGTTCCCATACTCGGAACTGAAATATATCCAAGCGACGTAATAATTACCGTTATAATCGCTGTAACAGTCGTACCGAATACACACGTCAACGTAGAATAACGTAATGTTGACCAATCACTACAAGTTTGACCACCCATCGTATAAATAACCCAGCCTACAACACCAATAAATATAAATGCTAATGGGAACATATTATCTTTCAATGTTACAAAGAAACTCATGTCACCTTTTGTAATAACAAACACAGCTCCTACAAAAGCAATAACCATACTCGTTATCATATACTTCTTCGGTTTTATATGCTTATATCCCCATAAAATACAAATAGAAATCATCGGCATAAGTGCTTCCATAATGGAAGCTACCATTACACCCGACTTACCCATCAACATTTGCCCTAAAAATATGAGGACATTATATACTGTAAATGCCATCGTTCCAAAAAAGACGAGTAACTTTCCTCTTCCCTCTAAACGAAATGCCTGTTTTCCTTCTTTCATTAACAACAATACAATCAGCATTATCGCCACCGCTCCATAGCGAATAAGCGAAAAATAAAATGGATCTATGTATTCTAGCGCATGATCAGCAACTGGAAACATCGCTCCCCATGACATACTCGCAATTAAACACGCTAAAGCCCCTATTATCATTTGACCTCTCCTCACCGCAATCCCCCGTTTCTTTCTATTTGCACAAAGAGAATTGTAAAAGAAAAAATATATCACGTAAAATGATTCAAAATGATGTTAACTATCATTTATAATGATAGTTAACATCAAGGGGGATTACAAAATGGAATTACGAGACTTACAAATCTTTAAAAGCGTTGCCGATCAGGGGAGTGTAAGTAGCGCAGCAAAGGAATTAAATTATGTACAATCAAATGTAACTGCACGTATTAAACAACTAGAAAACGAATTAAAAACCCCACTCTTTTACCGCCATAAACGAGGAATGACTTTAACAGCTGAAGGAAGAAAAATGCTCGTTTATGTTAGTAAAATTTTGCAAGATGTCGACGAACTAAAACAAGTATTTTTAGATAGCGAAACACCTTCTGGTATATTAAAAATCGGTACAGTCGAAACAGTAAGTACACTGCCTACCATTTTATCTTCTTACTATAAAAGCTATCCGAATGTCGATTTATCATTACAAGCGGGTCTAACAGAAGAATTAATTAGAGAAGTACTTGATCATCAATTAGATGGCGCCTTTATATCAGGTCCTATTAAACATCCACTAATCGAACAATACGATGTTAGTACAGAGAAATTAATGCTTATAACACAAAATAAAGCCTTTCATATAGAAGAATTTACAACAACGCCTCTACTCGTTTTTAACCAAGGATGTGGATACCGCTCCAAACTAGAACGTTGGCTTAAAGATGAAGGTTTGCTACCAAAAAGAATTATGGAATTCAATATATTAGAGACAATATTAAACAGTGTTGCACTCGGTCTCGGAATTACACTCGTACCACAGTCTGCTGTCCATCATCTTTCTAAAGCAGGTAAGGTACATTGTCATGCAATCCCTGAAAAATACGGCAGTATTTCAACGGTTTTCATACGCCGTAAAGATAGCTATATGACAAATTCAATGCGTAGTTTTTTAAAAACAATTGAAGACCATCATCATATCAATATGCTGTGAAAGACATTCTTACATGAATGTCTTTTTTTCTTACAAAAGTGTAAGTATTTCGTAAGCTAATTCGATAGTTGCAAGTAGCCATATTCCCTATAATTAAGACATAAGCAGGGCAACAACAATTCGAAAAGGAGCGGATACGCATGATGAACAATATGAAATCAAATAAATTTTTAAATACAATGGGCATGGTGCTATCCGCACTTGTCGATGCAAAAGCTGTTGCAACTACATTAAACAAATAAGGAGAGATTATAATGAACAACATTACTTTCAACAAATCAGACTTTATCGGACTTGCAAGTGGAGCTACTCTTCTTACGGCTTTCATTTATACACTTGCTCAAGGTCTTGTTTAACACTTTGTTTCCCCAAACCCCTTTATATATAGAAAAAGCTGCTCGTCTTATAGACAAGCAGCTTTTTAGTTTGTCCCGCTTTAATGGGCAGTAAGACCCCCACCTCAAAATTCAGCGAAAGCAAAGAAGTTAGGTGGGGGTCAGGCTGCCCATTAAAGTCCGATTGGTGAGGGCTAATAATCAGTGGGGGATGAAGACCCCCCCACTGATTAAAGTTTCACTTTATTTCATATATAATTTGACCCGTTTTCGTAATATCATATCCGCCAATCGCATTTAATTCATTATGAAATTCTTCCGATTGCAGAATGTCTTTCACAACTTCAATCAGCTCTTCATTTTCTTTATTCTTCAAAATTACTAAATCATACTGTTCTTTCATGATCGGAATAAAGTCCACATTTACAATTTGCGAAAACTTTTCTGAACCTACTCCTACATCACCTTTTCCATTTGCAACTTGCGTGGCAACACCAAGATGATTCGATTCTTCCCATTCATATCCACTAATATCAGCTTTATTTAATTTTTGGATTCGTAATTGTTCATCCACTAACACTCTAATACCAGAACCCTTTTCTCGATTCACAAACTTTATAGTGGACCCGGATATGTCAGCCCATGTCTTTATTCTCTTCGGATTTCCTTTTCGGACATAAAATCCCACATTTCTGGACAATAAATTAATCATAATACATGGCTGTCCTACTAAAATGCGTTTTACGTAAGGAATATTATATGTACCCGTTTCACCATCAAACAAATGCAAACTAACGATACTTCCTTCTCCTTGATACATTTTCACCAAACTTGTTAAGCTACCTTGATACGCTCTTAAAACATTAGAACTTGGCAAACGATTTTCTATACGTTTAGCTAACATATCTAACGTTAGTTCTTGACCACTAATAATACACGTGTTCAAGTTACTACTACCATCGTTTTTTACAGGATTAACTTGTACCTTTCCTGTTTTCATTTGCTTTATATATTGATCTAAATCTGCTGCATCAATGCGCATCTGTCTACCAACTCTATAAGAAGGAAGTTCTCCTTTTTTAATTAAGTCGTATACAGTTAATTTCGATACTTTTAATCGCTTTGCTACTTCTTCCGTTGTGTAGGAATGATGATCCATAGACGATTCCTCACTTTCTCCTTTCATTGTAACAAAGAAAAGAATATTTCTCCTATTTTTTAAAAATAGATATATGTTCAAATTATATTCAATTATAACTAGTTATATTTAGTTATATTTAGTTATAATTAGATGTATCAAAATGAAAGGGTATTTTTTTATGAATAAATTTATATTACGTTCCATCGGGGCACTTATACTTTCTTTCCTTCTTATATTTAGCGCTGCTTGTACAAGTGGGGAAAAGCATACAAATTCAGCTGCTAAAGAGGATAAAACAGTTGAACTGACTATCTCAGCTGCTGCAAGCTTACAAGATGCATTAAAAGAAATCGAAAAACAATATAAAGAAAAAGAGCCAAATATCAAACTTTCTTTTAACTTCGGTGCTTCTGGAGCACTTCAACAACAAATTGAACAAGGTGCACCTGCTGATTTATTCTTCTCAGCAGCAGAAGATAAATTCCAAACCCTTGTAAAAAAAGGATTCATTAATGAAAAAGAAGGGAAAAATCTTCTTGGAAATGAACTAGTTCTAGTCATCCCTAAAGATAGTTCTCTTACAAAATTTCAAGATTTAAAAGATGAGAAAATCAAAAAAATTGCACTTGGTACACCTGAATCTGTACCTGCTGGCAAATATGCAAAGGCTTCTCTAACACACGAAAACCTTTGGAATGATGTTCAAAATAAAGTCGTATTTACAAAAGATGTTCGCCAAGTGTTAACATATGTAGAAACAGGGAATGTCGATGCTGGTATCGTATACAAAACAGATGCTCTCATTTCGGATAAAGTAAAGATTGGTGAGACAGCAGCAGCTACTTCTCATGAGCCAATCCACTATCCTTTAGGTGTTATAAAGGAATCTAAACATAAGAAAGAGGCGACCTCATTTTATGAGTATTTGCAGTCAAAAGATGCACAATCTATCTTTAAGAAATATGGATTTACAGTCCTGTCGTAATTACTATGAGCATTGATGCTATTTTATCGCCTGTCTTTCTATCTTTAAGAGTAGCTGCGTGTGCCACTATTCTCGTTACAATTTTAGGGACAATTGTCGGGCGAGCACTAGCTCGCTCCTCATGGCGATATAAAGTACTATTAGAAACCATATTTTTATTACCAATGGTACTTCCACCAACTGTTATCGGCTTCTTTCTCATTATCATCTTTGGAAACAACAGCCCGATCGGAAAGTGGATTGAATCATTATTTCAGCAGTCTATTATGTTCACATCTACTGCTGCGATCATCGCTTCTACAGTTGTTGCATTTCCGCTTATGTACCAATCAGCGAAAACAGGGTTTTCTATCGCAAATGTACAAATTGAAGAAAGTGCTCGTGACCTTGGCGCAAGTGAATATCAAGTTTTTCTACACGTTACACTTCCACTCGCATTTCCCGCATTACTAAGCGGGATGATTTTGAGCTTTGTCCGCGCACTCGGAGAGTTTGGTGCTACACTTATGTTTGCCGGGAACATTCCTGGTAAAACACAGACAATCCCAACTGCAATTTACATGGCTATTGATGCAAGTAATATGCAACTCGCCTGGACACTTGTAGTTATTACTATCGGTATGTCACTCGTATTTCTACTATGTATTCAACTTATTAATAAAAGAATCACTAACTCTTAAAGCAGCTTTTGTCAAAGCTGCTTCTTTATTTCTTAGGAAATAAAATATACCAATGGGAAATAACTGAATTTTACCTCTTATTAAAATAGACATTTTATTTGAATTCACTTTCTAAAATAGGCAATTTCCTGTTATTATATGGAGGTGTTTCAAAAAATGAAGAAATGAAAACGCATTTATATCGTGAATTCTTCATCCTGTTTTAGCGATCGGTAATCTTCTACTCTATTAGTGGTGCATTACCGATCGTTAGAACGATATGTAACTATATTGGTATAGCAAACCGAAGGGAGTCTTGTAATGGACATTTTATTAGCGCTTCTTCCTGCAATTGCATGGGGAAACATCTTATTAGTAAGCGTAAAAATGGGCGGTGGTGCATATAGCCAAACGGTAGGTATGACAATCGGTGCTCTATTCTTCGCAACAATTATGTATGTATTTACTCAACCAGCTTTAACAATGACAATCTTAATTGTTGGTTTTATCTCAGGTTTATTCTGGGCTTTAGGACAAGTAAACCAATTAAAAACAGTTGAAAAACTAGGTGTTTCAACTACTGTAACGATTTCTACTGGTATGCAACTTGTTGCAACTTCTATCTTTGGGGTTATCGCTTTCCGTGAGTGGACTACTACGACAACAATCATTCTGGGAACGATTGCAATCCTATTAATCGTAGTTGGTGTTGTATTCACATCATTAGATGATAAAGAAAATGCTCAGCCACCTGGACAATTGAAAAAAGGACTTCTTACTTTAATTGTTTCTACTTTCGGCTATCTTGTATATGTAATAATTATTCGTTGGTATAATATTGATGGTTGGTCTGCTATCTTACCACAAGCAGTTGGTATGTTTGTTGGTGCGGTTGTACTGACGTCTAAACATAAACCATTTAACAAATATGCAATCCGTAATGCTTTGTCTGGTTTACTATGGGGAACTGGAAACTTATTCTTACTTCTTTCATTACCACGTGTTGGAGTAGCAACAAGCTTCCCATTATCTCAAACTGGAATCGTTATCTCAACATTCGGTGCGATTGTATTCTTAGGTGAAAAGAAAACAAAACGTCAATTGATCTTTATTGCACTAGGTAGTGTTTTAATTATCGGCGGCGCTGTATTACTTGGTATGACAAAAGCATAATCTTATATTCTATTAGTAAACCCCTGAAGCATATATGCTTCAGGGTTTTTCAATTCTAATTATTTTCTAGATATAGTTATTTTTATGTTCTTGTCCCTTATAATTGCTCTTCCACTCTAGCAAACCAGCTACACATATAAAGAGATTAATAACAGTTAATATTAGCATGATGTATAAACCAATATAAGGAATAGCTCCTTCCTTTACCATGAATTTCCGCCTTCTCATTATCCATTCCATCTACGGTAAGTCTTTTCTTTTTACAAAATTCTCTTAAAGATGATATCGTTTTTATAACATATCTCTACTAGAAAGGAATAAAGGATATGCTAACTAAACATCGAATTTTATTTATTGGTGCTGGTCGTATGGCAGAAGCTATATTTTCCGGATTACTTAAAACAAGCAAAGAATACATCGAAGAAATTATCGTTTCTAACCGAAGCAACGTAGAAAAGCTAAAGCAATTACAAGGGCGATATGATGTGTCTACTACAACAGATTGGAAGCAGCATGTTACATCTGTTGATACGGTTGTTTTAGCAATGCCACCTTCTGCTCATGAAGAGTTATTAGCTGAGCTATCTCCGTTACTATCAAATCAACTAGTCGTAACAGTAGCAGCTGGCATTGGACCATCTTATTTAGAAGCTAGACTCCCAAAAGGCACGCCTGTTGCTTGGATTATGCCTAATACAGCTGCTGAAATTGGAAAGTCTATCTCCTTATATACAATGGGACAATCAGTAAACGAGATACATCAAGAAACCCTGCAACTACTTTTAAAAGGTATTGGTACTTCGCAACTTTGTACTGAGGAAGAAGTTCATCAGCTTACTGCAGTTACTGGAAGTGCACCAGCCTTCCTTTATTACTTTGCTGAAAGCTTAATTGAAGCAACAAAAAGTTATGGAGTCGATGAAGAAACCGCAAAACATCTTGTCATTCAAATGATTTCTGGCTCTGCTTCTATGCTCGAACAAACGCAAAATCCAGCTAACCTCCGCGAACAAGTAACAACGCCAGGTGGTTCCACAGCTGAGGGTCTCAAAACTTTATACGAGTATAATTTTTCAGAGGCAATTCAAAAAGCAGTAGAAGCAACAAACAAAAAAGCTAGGGGGAAATAATATGATTTTAACAAGTTTAAAAGACTATACAACATTACATAACGGTGTAAAAATGCCTTGGTTTGGTTTAGGTGTTTTTAAAGTAGAAGATGGTTCAGAAGTAATTGATTCTGTAAAAGCAGCAATTAAAAATGGCTACCGCAGCATCGATACTGCAGCAATCTATCAAAATGAAGAAGGCGTTGGACAAGCGATTCGTGAATCCGGTGTTTCACGTGAAGAATTATTTATTACCTCAAAAGTATGGAATAGCGATCAAGGATATGAAACAACACTTCAAGCATTTGAAACTACATTAGAGAAATTAGGTCTAGAATATTTAGATTTATATTTAGTACATTGGCCTGTAAAAGGGAAATATACTGAATCATGGAAAGCATTAGAAAAACTTTATAAAGATGGTCGTGTTCGCGCTATCGGTGTGAGTAATTTCCACATTCACCACTTACAAGACGTATTTGAAATTGCTGAAATTAAGCCAATGGTCAACCAAGTGGAATACCACCCACGTTTAGCACAAGAAGAGTTACATGCATTCTGTAAAGAACATAATATCCAGCTTGAAGCTTGGTCACCATTAATGCAAGGACAACTACTAGATAATCCAACGTTACAAGAAATTGCGACAAAATATAATAAATCAACTGCGCAAATTATTTTACGCTGGGATTTACAAAACAAAGTTGTAACAATTCCTAAATCAATTAAAGAACATCGCATTATTGAAAATGCAAACATCTTCGACTTTGAATTAAGTGCTGATGATATGAAAGCAATTCAAGCTTTAAATGAAGATCGTCGCGTTGGTCCAGATCCAGATAACTTTAACTTCTAGTAGAAAAACCACTGCCATATGCAGTGGTCTTTTTATTTAAGGAAACTGAAAATTTAAACTATATTCCATTCAGTTGACACTTCATTATTCAAGGTGTAAGATTTTGAATTATCAAAGAAACACAAAAATTAATAAAATTTATTCGTTTACTCATTGTATCAAGAGAGGTGGAGGGACTGGCCCTTTGAAACCTCGGCAACAGGTTCATTTTGAATACTGTGCCACTTCCTGCAAGCTTTATGCTTGAAAGATAGAATGAGGGACTTCGTTTATATACGGGTGCATAACTTGTACGTAAAAATCCCTCTTTCTCAATATGAAAAGAGGGATTTTTTATTTTTCATTTCCCTCATCATCATCCAAACTTAATTATTTAGGAGGAAAATCAAATGAAAAAGAAGTTTGTACCCGGTATTGCATCAGTTGTAGGAGTAAGTATTTTATTAACTGGTTGCGGTAGTTATAAAAACGAAGCAAGCGGAGCAAATGCAAAAGACGAGGCACCTAGTAAACAGGTTTTAAACTTATCTTCACCTACTGAAATACGAACAATGGATACGGCTCGTGCTACAGATACTGATTCTGGTCAAGTAATGAGAAACGTATTTGAAGGTTTGTATAATCTTGGTGAAGGTAACAAACCTGTTCCTGGTGTTGCAAAATCTCATGAAGTAAGTGGCGATAAAACGAAATACACATTCCATTTGCGAGATTCAAAATGGTCAAACGGCACTCCTGTTACAGCTAAAGATTTTGTGTTCGCTTGGCAAAGAGCCGTAGATCCAGCAACAGCCTCTGAATATGCATTTCTATTCTTTGATATTAAAAACGCAACAAAAATTAACAACAAAGAACTTCCAGCCGACCAACTTGGTGTAAAAGCAGTTGATGACCATACGTTTGAGGTAGAATTGGAGCGTCCTGTTCCGTATTTTATTAGCTTAACAGCGTTCCCAACATTTCTACCAATTAACGAGGAATTCTTTAAAGCACAAGGTGATAAGTACGCTTTAGAAGATAATACAATCTTGTACAACGGAGCTTTTACACTAAGCGATTGGAAGCACGAACAAAGCTTTAAATTCAAGAAAAACCCTACCTATTGGGATAAAGATACTGTCAAACTAGAAGAAATCAATTTTAACGTCGTAAAAGAAAAATCAACAGAAGTAAATTTATTCGAGTCAAAACAATTAGATCGTATAAAACTAACATCTGACTTCGTCGATAAATATAAAAAGGATGCTAACTTTAAAGAACGTCCAAACGTAGGCGTACAATTTTTACGTATGAATCAACAAAACAAAGTGCTTCAAAACGTTTCTGCACGCCAAGCAATTGATCAAACAATTGATAGAAAATCCTTTGTAAATACGTTATTAAATGATGGATCTACACCAACATTTGGTCTCGTTCCAAAAAACTTTGCAAAAGGACCTGAAGGAAAAGACTTCCGTACTGCAAACGGCGATTTAACAAAAGTTGATACAAAATCTGCACAAGAGTTATGGAAAAAAGCTAAACAAGAGCTTGGTTCGGAAAAGATAACATTAGAATTATTAACGAGTGATGCTGACCTTGATAAGAAAACTGGTGAATTCTTAAAAGGACAACTAGAAAAGAATCTAGATGGATTAACAGTAAATATAAAACCGCAACCGCGTAAGCAACAAGTTTCGCTTTTATTAAAAGGTGACTACGAAATCGGAATTGATGGCTGGAGCCCTGACTTTGCGGATCCAATTACATTCCTTGAGCTATTTACAACGAATAACCCTTATAACTTAGATCATTACTCTAATAAGGAATTCGATGAAACAATAGCAAAAGTGAAAACAACTTTAGCTGGTGATGAAAAAGCTCGCTGGGAAGCATTACTAGCATCCGAGAAAATATTATTTAAAGACTCTGTTATCGCTCCTCTTTACCAAAAAGGCGAATCTTATTTAGAACGTTCTTATGTGAAAGGAATTGTGCAAGTAGACTTTGCAGGTCAATTAAACTTCAAGTGGGCAAAAATTGAAAAATAAAGTGAAACTTTAATAAGTGGGGGGTTCTTCATCCCCACTTATTATTAGCCCACACCAATTGTTTTTTTTAGCAAAATATATTAAAAATAGGTTCTCTCACACATGAGAATCTGCTTTTTTAATATATTATTCTAAGAAATTAACAATCTATTTTTACTATTGACATATAGTTCTTTCCAGTGCTAATATTCTAAATAATCAAAGAAACAAAATATTTCACCATCAAAATATAATGTCTACTACGTTGAAACACATAACGATAGATTATAGTTCAACATGTATATACATATAGAACACATGATTACCTATAAACAAATATTTATAATAGGTTTTATCTCCTTCTATAGCCACTTCAAGACACGGACATTATGACGTTACGAACAACACATTTAGGGAGGAACGAACAATGAAGAAAAAAGTTGTACCTGTTGTTGCATCTGTTTTAGGGGCAAGTCTATTACTAACTGCTTGCGGGGGAAATAAAGATAATGCAAGCGGAGCGAAAGCAAACGATAAAGCACCTGATAAACAGGCAATTAACTTATCATTCGCTTCAGAAATTCCAACAATGGATGTTGCAAAAGCAACGGATGGGGAATCCATGAACGTAATGCGCAATGTTTTTGAAGGGTTATATGCAATGGGAGAAGATAATAAACCGGTTCCTGGCGTCGCTGAGTCGGTTGACATTAGTCCCGATAAAACAAAATATACATTCCATCTGCGTGATTCAAAATGGTCAAACGGTACTCCTGTTACAGCACGTTGCCTTCGCTTGGCAACGTGCTGTAAATCCTAATACAGCAGCTGAATACGCATTCTTATTCTTCGATATAAAGAATGCGAAACAAATAAACCAAAAACAATTGCCAATTGATCAACTAGGGGTCAAAGCTGTTGATGACAAAACGTTAGAAGTACAACTAGACCGTCCTGTTCCCTACTTCTTAAGCTTAACGACATTCTCAACATTCTTACCAATTAATGAAGAGTACTTAAAGTCTCAAGGCGATAAATATGGTTTAGAAACAAATCATTTAATTTACAACGGTGCTTTCACATTAGAGAACTGGAAACATGAACAAAGCTTCCAATTGAAGAAAAACCCTAACTATTGGGATGCTAAAACTGTAAAATTAGAAGAAATCAACTTCAATGTCGTTAAAGATAAGTCTACAGAAGTGAACTTATATGATTCAGGACAAATTGATCGTGTTGCTTTAACTGCAGAGTTTGTTGATAAATATAAAAGCGATCCAAACTTCAAGGAACGCGCTGAAGTCGGCATTCAATTTTTACGACTAAATCAGAAAAATGAAACATTAAAAAATCAACATGCACGCCTTGCTATTAACGGCGCAATGAATAAAAAAGCTTACGTAGAAACAATCTTAAATAACGGCGCTGTTCCAGCTGAAGGAATGGTTCCTGCGAAATTTGCAAAGAGCCCAGAAGGCAATGACTTCCGTAAAGAAAATGGAAATCTAGTCAAGGATGATGTGAAAACAGCGAAAGAAAATTGGAAAAAAGCAAAACAAGAACTTGGTACTGACAAAGTAACAATCGAACTATTAACAAGTGATAATGCTTTAGCTAAAAAGACTGGTGAATATTTAAAAGGTGAATTAGAAAAAAACTTAGATGGATTAACAGTGAATTTAAAACCGCAACCACGCAAACAACAGTTGAAACTACTATTAAGTGGTGACTATGAAATTGGTATTGACGGGTGGGGCCCTGACTTCGCTGATCCAATTACATTCTTAGATTTATTTACAACAGATAGTGCTTATAACTTCGATAAATACTCTAACAAAGAGTACGATGAGCTAATTCATAAAGTGAAAACAGATTTAGCTGGCGATGAAAAAGCACGCTTTGAAGCAATGAAGCAAGCTGAAAAAATTCTATTACAAGACGGTGCTGTCGCTCCTTTATACCAACAAGGTCGTTCTTACCTACAACGCTCTTTCATTAAAGGGCTTGTAACAACTGACTTCGGCGGTGAATTTAACTACAAGTGGACAGAAGTTGCAAAATAATAAAATAAAAAGGTATCCAATCACAGGATACCTTTTTATTTTATACTTCTTTAACTACATGACTTCTTCTCTTTACTATTCCTTTTATAGATACAGTAATTACCGCTACCAATTGCGTAACTAATATAATGACTAATAATGAAATAATATTTTTCTCTAGACTAACTCCCCCAAATATTATTGTATAATAGCCATTTGCTGCATATGTTGCGGGAAATACTTCACCCATTGTTTGATATGTTTTAGAAAGCATTTCATGCGGTACAATTACACCCGAACTTACAAGTTGTAGTGATAGCGAGATAATATTAAAAATCATACCTGCGTTTCCAAACACAGTTAGAAACATTTGTGTTAATGAAAGAAATGCGAAGAAGACTATTTTCAATAATCCTCTTTTCCTTCTTTTTGCATTGAACCAAAACTCATCATAAATATAAACACAAACATTAAATATGTTCTCCACGTCAAAGAAGGTATATGCCCTGACCACAGATAGCTAATGAAATAGTTAATTCCCATAATACAAGACGATATTACTAAACTAATACTTATTAGTTTTACATATTTGAACATACATTTTCTCCTTACTTTTCTATCTCTTCAAATTGCAGATTTACCGGTTCTTCTAGTAGTGTTTCATAAAAGTTTTCAGCCAAATCTGTTGAAGGAAT
Organism: Bacillus thuringiensis; assembly: GCF_001595725.1. Lineage (GTDB taxonomy): Bacteria > Bacillota > Bacilli > Bacillales > Bacillaceae_G > Bacillus_A > Bacillus_A thuringiensis_K. The sequence continues at coordinate 183,715 of NZ_CP014282.1, read as the reverse complement.
TTTTTCATCCACTTCATCAAATCGAATACTATCTAGCCACACACAGCCTTCTCCTGATAATAAAACGCCAAATGCAATACCAAGCGCTCCTTCTTTTATATCTAATACAACCGAGTACGATTGCCAGTTATTTGTATTTTTAATTGGGCGATTTTGCATATTATCCATAGCGAGCGGTTCCGTATCGGTCCCGTCTACTCGCATCCACAACCCTGCCCAATCTCTTACGTTCTCACTCTTAACAAATGCTGTAAAACGTAATCTTTTACCTACATATTTATCGGCTCGGAAGATTTGCATTAATGTTGAAAATCCTCCATGCGTAACATTCTCTTTTGCCTTTATGTATGCAGATACTTTTCCTTGATGGACAACTTCATAATCTAACCCCATCTCATATTCAGCAGGATGACTTCCACTTAATACCCATCCTTTTGGTATACCTTTTTGCATTGAAACACCCTCTCTTTCTATATAAAATGACTGGAAGTACTTTCGATATTTCTTTGGTGGCAATTGAAACATTCTTTTAAAAGCTCTCGTAAATGCCTCTTGTGAGGAAAAACCGTATTGCACTGCAATATCAATAACAGCTCTCTCCGTTGACACTAAAACTTGTGCAGCATGAGTTAACCTTCTCTTTCGAATATAATCCGTTACACTCATCCCAACATATCTTTGAAAGATGCGATGAAAATGGTACATCGATACTGCACTGTGAGATGCCACTCTTTCTGTTGTAAGCTCCTCATGTAAGTGATTCTCTATATATTCAATTGATTTTTTTATTATCTCTTTATATTCTTCATGCATTTTAGTCCCTCCCTCACAACTTCAATTTACCATATACATACAAATCGTTTTTGATTTAAATTGCGGATTAGCCCTTGTGACTGCAGAATAATAATTTATTTTCAACACATACATAATTACATGTTTTTGGGAAAAACTTGTATAGAACGAATTTACATAAGGAGGAATTTATAATGAGAATTCTACTATCAGTTTTATTAGCTCTTATGCTAGTACCTGCATTAACAGGATGTAAAGCTCCTGCAAAAGAAGACACAACTTCTAATAAAAAGACGACTGAAGAAGCAAAAAATGAGGCTCCTGCAGATTTAAAATTAAACTTTAATGAATTTAGTTTAGATGCAGACTATGAAGATACGAAGAAAGACTACGAAGCTGATTATAAAAATGTAGCGGCTGATAAGAAAATGGAAGCAAAGCTTGAAGATCATAAAACAAATGCAAAGTTTACAGGTGACGAGGCTATTACAAAATTAAGCCCACTTCTACAAGAATTAAAATTTGATAAAGACACTCCTGACCAAGAAGTAATCGATCAAGTAGTGAACGTGTTCAAACTTGATAAAGACTATCAAAAATTCGATTTAGAAGTTGTCTTCTCTGATGGAACGAAAAAAGAATACAAAAGAGAAATAAAATAACCTTGCACAGGCAAGGTTATTTTTTCGTTTCTGCTTGAAAACGTTTATAGTATGTCGATGCTGTTGCAAAATTAATTTCTATATCACGAATCAATGATGAGTCTTCTTCTTTAGCTAACTTCTGTAATTTTTTCATCGCTTGTTCCGATTCATTCAAGAAACCAGCGTATACCTCATGTTCTTGCTCTTTCGACTTTGGAACACGAATTTCTTTACGTATATTATCGATATCTTCTAACATGCTCGTTGTTACCTTTTGCACATCTTCTTTATATGTAGCAGTCGTTATTTCCTTACCGCCCTTTTCTTTTGCTACTTCAAATAACTGCAGTGCTTTATTAATTTCTTTATTCATTTTCAAATCGTATTTTTCATGTACTGCACGGTATTCTTTCATCTCTTCTGTTTGTTCTGTAGATTGCTCTACCTTTTCTTTCGGTTCTTTCGTATCTTTATTTCCATTACATCCTGCTAGAAGGAGCATTCCTCCCATTACGGCAATACCCAAAACCTTCTTCATCTCTTCTTCTCCTTTTATCTACAACTATTACTCATTATAGTTTCTTTTATCTCCACTTGTTATTATACCGAGAACATCCTACTTTTTACACTTAAGACGATATCTTAATATACACACCAACATTTTTGTCACAGTATCGTCACTTTATGCAAATAACTTTTGCATCACCTTACAACACTGTATAAGTTATTTCAAAGAAATGAAAAAAGAGCTGATTCAACACACGTTTGAATCAGCTCTTTTTATAAATTAAGCCTCTAAATTTTGTCTTTGTTGCAGTTCAAACTGCTTCTCACTTCTTCTGGCCATAAATAGATAACATAACACAGCACCAATTTCACAAAGAGCGATTACAACACCCATCGGTAATGCGGTGTTACTTCCACCAATACCTACTAACGGTGCAACAAGTGCTCCTGAGATGAACTGTAATAATCCTAATAAGGCCGATGCTGTTCCTGCGGCTTGTTTCTGATTTCTCATCGCTAACGAGAACCCAGTCGTTGAGACAACCCCGACACTTGATACAACAAGGAATAATGAGCATAAAACACCAATTAAACCTATTCCGAGCACGATTGTCAGTAATAAAGATAGGCCACCAACAGCTGCGATAATAATACCAGCAACAAATAATGTCTTCTCATTCACTTTCCCTGCTAAACGACCCGTTACCTGACTAGCAATGATAATACCGATACCGTTGATTGCAAAGAATAAACTAAATTGCTGTGGTGACGCTCCGTATATGTTCTGTAACACAAATGGTGAGCCTGAAATGTACGCAAACATTGCCGCCGTTACTAGCCCTTGTGACAATGCATATCCCATAAACAGACGATCCTTTAACAGTTTTCCGTACGTCGCCAATGTTCCTGACAATCCACCCGTTTCTCTCTCTTCAGGAGGTAATGTTTCACGTAATACGAAAGTAGCTGATATTAACATGAATACACTAATTGCTCCAAGAACGATGAAGACACCGCGCCATGTTGTAAATTGTAACAATTGTCCCCCAATAATCGGTGCCAAAATAGGTGCTGCTCCGTTTACTAACATAAGCAGTGAGAAAAACTTCGTCATTTCAGAACCTGAGTACATATCTCTTACCATTGCACGTGATATAACAATTCCGGCTGATCCTGAAGCTCCTTGTAGGAAGCGCAATAACACTAATGTCCAAATAGATGGCGCAACAGCACAAAGTAAAGAAGAAGCTACATAAATAATAAGTGCAATAATAAGAGGTTTGCGCCTTCCGTAAATATCACTAATTGAACCGACAAATAATTGCCCTACTGAAAGCCCAAGTAAACAAGCTGTTAATGTTAACTGCGCTAGGGATGCACCTGTTTGTAGGTCATCTGTTAATTTCGGTAAAGAAGGCAAATACATATCAATAGATAATGGCCCAATCGCCGTAAGTGTTCCTAATACAAGAATCATCCATAACCTGTTTGCCTTTACAGGTTTATATATTTCGTGATTAACTTCATTCACTTTTTCAATTCACCCTTTCCTATACACACCGAATTGTAACAATTATAGTTACATCATAAACATACGTCAAGTACATTGCATTTTCCTCTTTCATAATGTAAAAAAAGCGATAGAAATTCTATCGCTTTACTTTTTCACATTGCTATTCGTAAATTTAGATACTGAGGCCATCGTCTCTCCCGTATCTAAATATGTAATTTGAATTGGGTCTCCTACTTCTGTAAACATAGCATATGGGAATTTCTTCACTGGTATCATAAATACCTTTTGTTCATTCTCTAAAAGTACGTACACGATTGTATTTTCACCTGATTTTTCTTTATATACACGTTGTACAATACCTTCTTTTTGCGCTTCTTTTCCTGTTGAGGTTGGTCTAAATGTATCACCATTACCGCTCATTACGTTTTTATAATTCTCAAGCGCTTCTTTCTGCGAAGAACCTGTTGCAAATATTTTTGCATTAGCAGCATATACAACTGTATGCGCACGTACTAGGCCTCCGTCATCAACAACCGGAATAATCCAAGCTGGTTTACCGTATACGTTATAAATGACAGGCATTGTCCCATGCCATTTCTCTCTCTTAAAGGAATTATCTACTACTTCTGTAGCTGCTGAACCATCCATAATCCCCTTTACTTCTTTTCCATTATAGTAATATAGCTTGCCTGTGCGTGCATCTACTAATGAATAGCCTAGAGCTGAATCTACTCCTTCTTTTGGAGAAGTAAAGTCTGTAAAATAATACAGTGTTCCATCTTTACCAAAAATCGGGGTCACGCCTTCTTTCGTTCCCCACTCAGTCGGAATTTTCATATCTGTTTGTGAGAATTTCGTATTCCAAAATCCGTGAATATATTTACCAAAGTACGTATTTAACGTAGATGCAGTCTCATGATTTAATACACCATCAACAAATTTAGGTGCCTTTCCTTTATCATATCTTTTCACTTCACCTGTTTGTGCATCTACTACGACAACACCTTCTACCTCAAATCCAGATCTTCCTGAAATAAATTCACCATACGTCATTGTATAATATGGTTTTCCTTTATCATCAACCTCAAATTTAGGTTTTCCTTTAAAGATTAAATTTGGTTCTGCTTGCCTTACCACACGCTCTAAATTATTACCAAAAAACATGCTTGGCACATATTTCATTTTATAACCGAGGTGCAGTTTCGCTTCCGCATCAGGATTCGTACCTGACATCGTTACGTACCCTGGAATTGTCTCAGCTTTACGCGCTTTAAAAAATCCTGAAACTTCAATCGGCGCTACATATAAAGCCTCGCCGTTTACCATTTGTGGCGTTAATTCTCCTAGCTCAAAATAAGCTACTTTTGGAATATCACCAAATACTTTTTTCATCTTATTCTCCGCTGTCTTTGGCGGCACTGTAAACGGCTGGTCATTTTCAGTAAATGGCTCTGAAATATCTTTCTCTACCTTAACAACAGAATCATATTTCTTTTGCGAGATTACTATATCGTGCAAATAACCAAAGTAGCCGTAACCTGCGAGTAAAATAAACATTAGAAGTCCTTTTAATGTACCTTCTAATTTCCCTATTTGATCTTGTGAAAATAAAACAAGCCCAATTAAAATTGCTACTGCAACAGAATAATGAGTAAGAATCGAATCTACTCGATCATCAATTAGCCAAAAGTATTCATAGATTGCAATACCTATCCAAAATAAAACAGGAATAACTAAAATAGATGATTTCTTACCCTTTACAATCTTCTTATCTCCCTTCTTATCCACTGCTCGAAGCTTACTACTACTTCTTGTCCATGGAATCAAAAACAAAGTAAGAATAGCTAAAACTACAAATTTCATCAAAGGCACTGTCCCCTTTTCTTTTGTATTCCCTTTTAGTATAACAAATAAAGGGTATTAAGGTGAAAATAGGAATAGTTATATTTTTTTACTACTTAATACAATCCCGCTCACTACATATAGAATAGATGCAATATAAAAAATTGTACCAATCGTAAAGAAATCTACTAAATATCCCGTGGCAATAACCGCTACTGCTCCGCCAATGGATGTCCACACATGGTATTTTCCAATCTCATAACCAGCCTTTTCCTGCGCAACCTTTCGTGCTAACGAAGTCTTCTCAGTATTACGCTGCACAGCACCTAAAACGCCCATTACAATTTGAAGAATATACACATGCCAAACTTCCGTGGCAATTGGAAAGCAAAGCATTAAGATTGCCATGGACCAAGCGTATATGATTAATAATTTTTTATCACCTACTTGATCAGATACCTTCCCCACTAGTGGATATACAAGTGCTGATGTTAAAGCAAATAAGCCATACGCCCAGCCAAATTGCGAGAAGCTATTTCCAACGTTTCGAAGCAATAATATATAAAAAGGAAATACCATACTTCCTGCCATCATGATGATACTTTGCGAGGCCACAAATCTTCTATATGTCATTTCGTATACTCCCTATAAAATAAATTCACAAATCTCTCTTCTGAATCTACTTCCTTCTTTTTCTTGAGAAATTCTTCAATACGAGGATATGCCCTCTTTAACTGCTCTTTCGTTGGATAAGAATAATACGGCAAATAGTAACTACCGTTATGCTTTAAAGTAACATCAATCATCTTGCGAATGACATCCTCTGTTTTCTTTATCTCACTCTCTGAGCGTCCCTGGTTAATCAAAAGAACCAGCGCAAACATATCATCTTTCGCATAGGACAAAACTGCATTTTCATTCTTTTCCACGTAACGAATCGTAATGTTGAGTAAATTAAACTCTTCTTCATTTAATACGTTACGTAGATCATCTATATACTCTGTGAAAGCATCTATAGGCACAAAGTATTCTTGTAACACTTCGGTCCTATTTGGATTTTCATATTCCATAAAAGCACTATCTGATCTCATAACATTATTACGCGTCTCATACTTTCCATCTGTACGTTCAAAATAACCTCCTTTGTATATCCCAAAATGTATTCTTTCCCCAATCACTATAACGTGATAACCCAAGTAAAAATTTCGGTACAGCTATAATATTTTCTTCCTTTAATTCACTGTACTCTTCTCTCATATTTTGATTTTGTGCCAAAGTATAATCTGTCACATACATCTCTTTTAAAAATGAATTTGGAGCAACAGAAATACGCGCTAAGTGCATACGAACATTCTCATCTCTTTTCACTTTCTCTTTGAAATAAGATACGTATTCTTTATAATCTATCATTCTCGTGTGCATTTCATATAATTCATCATCTGTTAACTTCAGCGTCACATCTAAAATAACTCCAAATAAACCGTAACCCCCCAATGACATATGGAAATAACTCTGCATTTTCTTCTCTACTTACATTACGTACCGTGCCATCTGCCATTAACAATCTAAATGAATCTACTGTATCAATCAGTGCCTCATGACGAATATCACGCCCGTGTACATTTACACTTAATGAACCGCCAACAGTAAAAATATTTTGAGACTGCATGACCTGTACCGCAAGGCCATAAGGATTTATTTTCTTCTGAATATCATTCCAGGTGAAACCACTTTGCACTGTAATCCGCTTCTTCTCTGGATCAAATTCTAATATTTTATTATATCCTTTCATATCGAGCATCGTGCCATTCGGATAATATGTCTGTCCTCCTTGGCTATGTTGCATGCCTGCAATGGAAATTTTCTCTCCTGAAACTTTTGCATCTCGCACTAATTTTATTAACGAGTGCTCTTCCGTAGCACTTTCAACACGTTTTATTTTTGTCGGAAGCAATTTACCTACATCACTCATAATAGGATGATCAATTTGTTTTTTATACGTATGTACAGACGTTGCAAGCAAAACCGTATATGCGACAATGACCACTGCTATCTTTCTTTTTTTCAAAGGACACTCTCCTTATTAGCAACAAAAAGAGATACCCGTTCTTTCAGGTACCTCTCTTGACAGTGATTACTTTGCTGCTGGCAATTGTATTGGATCAAATTTATCATACGATGTAAACTTTGCATCCGTAATAATGTGCGCTTTATCCTCACCATTGCTACTCATAACCATATCTATCTTTGCTGATTCATATTTAAATTCTTTTGTAATAATATATTCCCCATCTATTTCTTCTATCTTTGCATTTTGGCCTTGTAGCATTTGTTTCTGCTTTTCATCCATACTAGCTAGCATACTCTCTGTCTCTTGCCCTTTTAATGCAAACTTCAGCTTATAATTATCTCCACTTTTCTCCATCTTCACTTTATTTAAAATTTCCGATGGAATCTCTAAATTATCTACCATTCCTTGAGTCGCGTTCATTCCGTTAGCATTCAATTGTTCCTCTGGTACAGACATAATTTCACCCGTATTAGGATTTTTTAACTGACCAGCAATTTTGCCACCCACATCATAAACAACAACCTCTGTACCAGAAACATTCATTTCAGAACGAGAATTTTTTTTCTTCGGCTCTAGTTGCATTTTAGCCTTTATTACATTCATCTCTGTTCCTTCAGCCTTTATTCCCACATCATATGTCATCGTTACATTTTCTTCGTTTTTAAAAGCTTCATTCGCTTTATTAAAAACATCCTTCGCTGTTAATTCCTTTTCCTTCTGCACAGCTTCTTTTTTCGGTTCGTCAGTCTTTTTTGTTTTCTCATTACTACACCCTACTCCTAGACCGACTGCAAGTACTAAACTTGAAATTAAAATAAGTTTTTTCATAACGTCCCCTCCTTCCCAAAAATAATATCATCTCTTTTCCTATGAAATCTATATAATTCGTAATATTTATCTTTAAATTTATTTTCTATATAGCAACATGTTTGAGAAAAACTTTAAATATGTTGTAAATAATAACAACTCATTTCAGGAGGTCATTATGAAAGCGATTATTTGTACAAAGTACGGACCACCTAATGTTCTCCAGCTTCAAAATGTAGAAAAGCCTAAACCTAAAAAAAATGAAGTATTAGTTAAAATTCACGCAACAAGTGTATCGACTGGAGATTGTAGAATACGTGGCTTTAATAGCCCCCCCTTATTTTGGATTCCTATGCGGATCATATTAGGTTTCAGAAAACCGAGAAAACCTATACTTGGCGTAGAGTTATCCGGTGAAATCGAAGACATTGGAACAGATGTAACACAATTTAAAAAGGGAGATCAAGTTTTTGCATTAACAGAACTAAACCTTGGTGGTTATGCGGAATACACATGCGTGCATGAAAGTGGATTAATAGCATTAAAACCTACCAATGTGACATATGAAGAAGCTGCCGTTATTCCTTTTGGCGGAACTTCAGCATTACACTTCCTTAGAAAAGGACAGATAAAAAAAGGGCAACGAGTACTTATATACGGCGCCTCTGGGTCAGTAGGGACAGCTGCCATACAACTTGCTAAATACTTCGGGGCGACTGTCACAGCCATTTGTAGTAGTTCGAATTTCGATTTAGTAACAACATTAGGGGCAGACAACGTAATTGATTATACGAAAGAAGATTTTACTAAGCAGGGCGAGCACTACGATATTATATTTGATGCAGTTGGAAAATATAAAAAGTCTCTTTGTACAGATGCATTAATGCCTAATGGAAAATATGTATCTGTGAACGGAATGATGGCAAAGGTCAGTAAAGAAGATATGAACCTGCTAAAACAACTAGCTGAAACAGAAAAGCTAAAACCTGTTATTGATAGAACTTACCGATTAGAAGAAATTGCTGAAGCTCATATATATGTAGAAAAAGGACATAAAAAGGGAAACGTTTCGATTACCTTAAAATAAAATATATTCTGAAAATATTATTGACAATTCTTTTTGTACGATTTACTATTAGTACCATATTCAAAACTACATACACATACTCTTATCAAGAGTGGCGGAGGGACTGGCCCGATGATGCCCGGCAACCGAGCTTATGACGTATAAGCTAAGGTGCTAATTCCTGCAAAACGATTTTTCGTTTTGGAAGATAAGAGAGGAATCTATTTCGTCTATTCGGCACCTCTCTTATTTTTGGGAGGTGCTTTTTATTTTGGAACGTATATGAAGGGGGATTTATAGATGAAAAAGGTATTATTAAGCATTGTAAGCGGAGCAGTATTGTTATTAGGCGCATGTAGCGTGAGTTCAAATAAAGAGGTAAAAGCATTAGACGAGAAAAAGATTACTGTCGGTGTAACAGGTGGACCACATGAACAAATTTTTGAAAAGGTAAAAGAAGTTGCAGCAAAAGATGGTCTCGAAATTGATATAAAAGTATTTAATGATTATGTAGCGCCAAACGTATCATTAGATGAAAAAAGCCTTGATGTAAATAGCTACCAAACGAAATCTTATTTAGATGTATTTAAAGCTGAACGCAATATGAAATTAACTGAAGTATTTTCAACAGTAACATTCCCTATGGGCGTATATTCTAAAGATGTAAAAGATTTAAAAGATTTAAAAGAGGGCGACGCAATTACTGTACCAAATGACCCAACAAATGAACTTCGAGCTTTAAAATTATTTGAAAAAGCAGGGGTTTTAAAAGTTGATCCAAAGGCTACAGAAAAAGCGACTGCAAAAGATGTAATTGAAAATCCAAAAAAATTAAAGATTGTCGAATTAGAGGCATCTCAATTACCAACGCAACTAAGTGAAGTGAAAGCAGCTGCAATTAACACAAACTTTGCATTAGGTGCAAAATTAAGTCCAGCGAAAGATTCTATTTTCCGCGAAGGAAAAGATTCACCATATGTGAACTGGGTTGTTGTTCGTACTGAAAATAAAGATGATGCCGTTGTAAATAAATTAAAGAAAGCTTATCAATCTAAAGAAGTAAAAGAGTTTATCGAGAAAAAATTTGATGGTTCAGTTTTACCATCTTGGTAGGAGCTGACGATAATGATTGAATTACAAAACATATCCAAAGTATTTACAACAAAAAAAGGGAATGTTGAGGCTCTTAAGTCTACTTCCCTTAAAGTAGAAAAAGGCGAGGTATTTGGAATCATTGGGTATAGTGGCGCTGGTAAAAGTACATTGATTCGATGTGTAAATTTATTAGAAAAACCAACGACAGGAAATATCATTGTAAACGAACAAGACTTAACAACGTTATCGACAAAAGAACTAGCAAAAGCGAGACAAAAAATCGGAATGATCTTTCAAGGATTCAATTTACTTAAAACTGTTACCGTTTATGAAAATATCGCATTACCGTTACGGCTTGCTGGCATTCCAAAAGCAGAAATTGAAAAAAGAGTAGAAAAGTATTTACGCATTGTCGATCTTTTTAATCGAAAAGATGCGTATCCAAGCGAACTTTCTGGTGGTCAAAAACAGCGTGTTGCAATTGCTCGTGCGCTATCACATGAACCTGAAGTGTTATTAAGTGATGAAGCAACGAGCGCATTAGATCCAGAAACAACCGATTCTATCCTTGATTTGCTATTAAAGATTAACGAAGAAATCGGAATTACGATTTTACTCATTACACATGAAATGAATGTCATCCAGCGTATATGTGACCGCGTTGCTGTTATGGAACATGGATCTGTAGTCGAAAGTGGAACTGTAAAAGATATTTTCACAAACCCACAACATGTAACAACGAAGAAATTTGTAAATAGCGCATTTGCAGCGAAAATTCCAGAAGAGGTACAGAAAGAACTACAACGTACTGGAGAAATTGTAACACTTTCATTTATTGGCACTACTTCAGGGGAACCTGCCTTAGCCGTTGCCACAAAACGTTTCCAAGTGTATCCGAATATTTTATCCGGTAATATTACGCAGTTAAAACATGAAGCATATGGGAAACTAGTCGTTCATATGCAAGGGGAACAAAATGAAATCCACCGTGCTTTATCATTTTTACAAGAGCAAGGAATCATCGTAGAAGGAGGTAGAACAGATTATGGGAAACAAGTCCTTTTTGGATGAATGGGGTAAAGTCATATGGGAAGCCACAATCCAAACCTTTCAAATGACATCTATTTCATTACTCATCTCGATCCTTATTGCACTGCCACTTGGCGTCACACTTGTTTTAACGAGACCTGGTGGGCAGCGTGAAAATAAAATCATCTATCCTATTCTTAATACGGTTATTAATGTTATTCGCTCTCTTCCATTTATCATTCTATTATTCTTTATCTTGCCTTTTACAAAGTTTCTAATGGGAACATCCATTGGCGTGCAAGGTGTTATCGTACCGCTTGTCGTCTTCACAGCCCCTTATATCGCACGTTTAATGGAGACAGCTTTACTAGAAGTCGATCGCGGTGTCATTGAAGCCTACCAAGCGATGGGAGTCTCTACTATAAAAATCATTTGGCACGTCATGGTGAAAGAAGCTCGTCCCTCCCTTGTACTTGGATTAACAATTGCAACAATTGGCTTAATTGGCGCAACAGCAATGGCTGGCCTTGTAGGGGCTGGCGGATTAGGGGATTTAGCATACCGCTTCGGACATTTACGCTACGAGCCTGAAGTAATGTATGCAACGGTCTTTATTTTAATTATCCTCGTTCAAGGATTACAATCTTTAGGGAATGGTGTTGCACGAAGACTGAAGAAAGATTAAAAAAGAAGGTATCTCACCAAGGTGAGATACCTTCTTTTTATCTTTTAAATCCACCTTCTGAATGAATAACTTGCCCAGTAATCCACTCAGCTTCTTCACTTACTAAAAATTTAATGAGTCTAGCTGCATCCCTTGGCTCACCAATTCTGCCAAAAGGAAACATCGGCTTTAACCCTTGTTTTATCTCTTCAATCATCCATCCTGTATCGGTTGGTCCTGGATTAATTGCATTCACTGTTATTCCTAAATGAGCTACCTCTGCTGACAACGTACTAGTAAGAGCATCAATAGCTCCCTTCGTTGTCGCATAAGCTAGTTCTCCTGCCATAGGACCTTGAAATTGCCCCGAAGTCATATTCACAATTCTACCACCAGATTTCTTATCAAATCCCCGGGAAAATTGACTACTGAGCAATGTAGTCGCACGAATATTCACCATATAATGCCTATCCAATTCTTCAGCAGTCAAATTAAAGAAATCATTATTCGTAGAATACGCTGCATTATTAATTAATATATGAGGGTATCCAATTTGTTCAGTAACTCTATTTATAAGCTCTCTCGGTGCATCATTCTGAGTTAAATCTAACTCCATACTCGATACTCTAACACCTTTTTGTAATAGCTCTTCTTTTAATTGTATTTGTTCATTTTCATCAATGCCCCAAGGCATCTCTTTATCGTAAGCTGTCCAATACGTAAAAAATATATCGTATCCTGATTCAGCTAATTCTTTACAAATCGCTGCGCCTATACCATCTAGACGACTTACCCCTGTAATAACTGCTACCTTATTTTTTAATTGGTTTATCATATACTCCTCCAAATTTAAAGGACGCATATTTTATATAAGAGATATAAACTTTCCCACAAAAAAGACAGATACATAAAATAGGTATCTATCCTTACAAAAGGGCTATACAAGCCAAATATGCATTCCTTGAATGATTTACAGATAACTAAATAAACCCTCGCTTATGAGGGAAAAATTCATCTATCTAGTAGTTTCTAATCATTACAAGTTCATCCACATATTGAGTCGTTGTCTCCTCTCCATATATCTCTATTCTTAGTTTACCAAAACAGATAAAATGTTACAAAAAATAAAACAATTACTCACAGCCTATCCTTGTTCACATTATATCCATTGTGAATTTTTTCACAATGGATATATAATAAACTTGTAAATACAATATTGGAGGGATTTCAATGGTTATCAATTTTTTAAGAACTGATAAACGTGCTACTTTCATATTATTACTTTTACGGCTTTACATAGGATATACATGGCTCGCTGCTGGGATAGGCAAAGTCTTCGGACAATCTTTTGACGCAAGTGGCTTTCTAAAGGGTGCTATTGCTCAAGCATCTGGTGACCACCCTGCAGTACAAAGTTGGTGGGCAGATTTTCTTCAACATTTTGTCCTTCCAAACGCAGACCTATTTAGCTTTTTAGTTCAATGGGGAGAAATTTTAGTAGGTCTAGGTTTAATTTTAGGCGGACTAACAAAAACAGCTGCATTTTTCGGAATCATAATGAATCTTTCATTTTTATTAAGTGGAACTGTTAGTGTAAACCCAAACCTGCTTATTTTGACTATGTTCATTTTAGTTGCAGGGCAGAACGCTGGACGTATTGGATTAGATGGCTCTGTTTTCCCTAAACTTTTCCGTAAAAACAACCACGGAACATATAAATTAAGTAAAACTGCGTAGTAACAGTTTACTTTTAAAATATAAATAAGAAAAAGAGCCTGAATATAGGCTCTTTTTCTTATTTATCCTAATTTAAACTTTTAACGAGCCACGAAAACCTCTGGCAGCATAGTAAGAGTCTGCTCCATTGTGGTACACGAAAACATGTCCAAAACGATAATCACAAAATAGAGCACCACCGAGTTCTCTAATATCTGAAGGTGTTTGTACCCAACTTGATGATTTCATGTCAAAATCGCCAAGTTGTTGCAATTCCCGATATTGTTCTTCCGTTAATAGTTCAATGCCCATAGCATTGGCAACATCAATAACGTTATTTTCTGGTTTATGTTTTTTTCTTGATTCTAACGCTTCAAGATCATAACAAAGACTTCTGCGACCTTTAGGACTCTCCTTTGAACAATCATAGAAAGTATATTCGTCCTTTTCTTCATCATAACCGACAACATCCGGCTCACCGCCAGTTACTTCCATTTCGTTAAGTGACCATAATTTTTCAGCATTACCTTCTATCTTCGCTTCAACTTTAGCCCATTCAAGACCTTCATGGCGGTTCATGTTTTTCTCAAAACGAACTTGCAATACTTTCAATAACTCTTCACGTTTTTCTACTAGTAAGTCATTTTTATTCCCTGTCATATTAGTCCTCCCTAATGTATGTACTGATAGTAGTTTAAGTATATATTTTATAATAAATCATCTCAATATGAAGACCGTTTCAACCTTATGTCTTGTACAAACACCCATTACAAAGTCCTAAAACCCTCCATACTCTCTCCAAGAATATAGTGTGAAAACCACATCAAGTTCTGCTTCATAATAGCTACATGAACTCCTGGTTGGTCAGAACTATATGCCATTCCTTTAAATATAATTAATTCTGTATCAACTTCCATATCCATTAATCCTTGATATAGATCATATGCATTTGTAATTGGAATTCTTGCATCCTTTTCCCCATGTTGAATTAAGGTAGGCGTACAAGCTGATTTAATATACGTCATAGGTGATGTCTTCGTATATATCTCTGGATCATTCCATGGAGTATTTCCTAAATACATTCTAATAAAGTAAGGTATATCTGTATTTACATAATGGGTACTCCAGTTAGTGATTCCACCGCCAACTGAAATAGCTTTAAATCGACTACTAAATGTAGAACAGAAAGCTGATACATATCCACCGTTGCTCCATCCCATAACTCCTACCCTATCCTTGTCTACCATCCCTTTTTCTACTAGTTCATCCACTCCAGATATAACATCATCGTAGTCAGCAATCCCCTGTTTTCTATAGTTAGCTTTTAAAAATTCATTACCATAACCTGAACTTCCTCTGTAATTTGGTTCTAAAACGATAAAGCCTTTTTCAATAAACTGTTCAATCGGATATTTCTCATTGAAGCAGTCTGAAAATATCGGAAAAGATGCCCAAGCCGGACCGCCGTGAATTACTACTAATAAAGGATATTTTTTATTAGTGTCAAACTCTACTGGCGTTGATAAAACACCTTCTATTTCAAGATCATCGCTACTTTTCCATGAGATGATTTCCCTGTTACTTCTAAGTTTCCCTTTGAAAAAGCTATTTTCATTCGTTATTTTTTTATCGTCTAAATAGATTTCAAAGGTTTCATTTGTTATTGCCTTATTGTAGGATATATGTTTGCCATCCTTTGTTATAGAAGCATCCATTATAAAGCCATCTACTTTTTCGCTTAATATTTCCACAGTGCCATCTTCGGCTAGCAATCCAATAAGATAATTCGTTTTATTCTGCCACCTAATTAAAACCCCTTTAGCTGTCCACTGTAATGGCATAACCGTACTATCAAAATCTGTTAAAAGTTGAATTAGCTCTCCGGTATTTATATCATATATCTCTAACGTACTATCTTGTATATGGTTTCTATAGTAATCCTTCTCTCTTATGCTTGCTGTGTAACATATTTTACTGCCGTCAGGAGAAAAGCAAACACTCCCTCCCAACAACTTATTCACATTCAGCTTTTGTAGCTCTCCAGCTTTAATATGGAGTATGTATAGATCTCCATTTATATAATCTTCCATATTTGAGCTTGGTGTCGCCATAAATACAACCTTTTTACCATCATTTGAAATATCAAATTCATGGATATGAAAATCCTTACCATCCGTTAATTGATAAACAACTCTGTTCTCGTGTTCATCTGTATCACTTTGTATCACCTTTTCTATTTCAATGTAATATAAACAATTATTCTGGTGTTCCTTACCTATATGTTGAAAATCTCCATATAGGTCCTTACGTTTCTTTATCTCCTCACATTCTTTTGACTGCGTAACATAATAAAGACCCTTGCCAGTAGGACCCCATTTGAATGTACTGACTCCTTCTTTCTCATCAGTAATTTGAACCTCTCTATAACCATCTAGTGACTTAACAAATATCTGATTTTTCCCATCACCAACTGGACTAAGATATGCGATACACCTAGCATCTGGAGACCATAATGGGTGTGTACTATCTATATCCCCATTTGATAATGGGTAACTCTGCTTCTTATCTTTTTCATATATCCATACATGATTCCTATATGTATTTTCTTTCCAATCAGCCGTCTTCTTAACAAATGCTACGTTTTTACCATCATCACTTATGTTTGTACTTGATAAGGTTGGTAATGAAATAATCTCTTCTATACTTAAATATGTTTTTTCATTCACTTTAATCAATATACCCCCTTGAAATGTCCATAAATCTCTCGTCTCTTTTTGTCGTAATAAAGGAAATTGTTCACGAATACTTAAAATGATAATGGAAAATTCAGATAAATAAAAGTGAATTCGATAAAGTAAAACTTTAATCTATAGGGTTCTATCCGCTTACCAATTCTAGATGTTCTTTTTCGACACAAAAACACCCCTTTTAGATACAAATTTGTAAGTTTATTTTAAAGCTATAACTATATGTTGGTTTGGAATAAAATTTGATAAAAATGAAGTCACAAATCTTTATTTAACAACAAAAAAATCCATTTTGAAAAAACGATTGATCAAAATAGAATTACTCTTTTTAACTAAGTATGAGATTTTTATAAAAAAATTTTAATCAAAACTCACTTAGAATCTTTACTTGAAGGAATAAAGCTTCGCATCTTTTTTATGAACATCGTTAAACTAAGATAAACTTTGACTGCATCTGTAATTAATTGTAAAATATTACACATAGAAAGGTATTATAAAATAAATATAGAAGGGGTATGTTTTTTAGTTTTAAAGGGGCTAAAGCACATCTATTTTATGTTTTTAGAGGGAGAATTGAAAAATCATATGAAGAATTTCAAAAAGAGTACAGGTAAAATTTTACTAGCATCCGGATTAGTAGTTTCTATGTCAGCTTGTAGTGTAACTAGTTTATTTGGAGAAAAAGAAAAAACAAATGCTGAATCTGGTAAACAAGAAAGTAAAGAAACTACGACAGAAGGAACAAGTTCAACTAAGTCAGAAAGTAAATCATCTGAAACAAAGGAAAAATCAACTAACTCGAAAGAAGAAAGTAAAGATGTTAAGATGATTATGGTTTTACCTGAGGATTACCCACAACTTATGGTAGACATTGAAGAAGACTTATTAAGACGTCTAGATTACTATGATGCTTCTGTAAGGGATAATAAAAAGGGAAGTAAGTCAAATGAAGAGGTACGAGATAGTATTAAAGACTTAGATAAAGTATTTAATAAAATAGAGCGTATAGATGCACCAGGAAAATACAAGGAAGACCATAAGGAAATTGTAAAAGCTGTTCAAAAGTTAAAAGAGTCTTTCAAAGAAGTATCGAAGTTATTTGATTACTCTAAAACACTTAAAGATACGGATGATGCAATCATAGATAAAGCAAACAATAAATTAGATGAAGCAAAACGCATTTGGAAACCTGTATTTGATAAGTTAAAAGCGGAAGCTAAGGGTGGTTCAACAACTACTTCTACAACAAGTGGTACTAGTTCTTCTAACTCACCGAGTTTATCTAGTGGTAATACAGTTAAAACATACAGTACCCAAGATAAAACTGGTATATTCAAAGGAAAAATTGATACACCAGACGAGGATTCCGCTAAGTTTAAGAATGTACAGAACAACTATAAAGACGGTACAGAGCTTGTAGGTAATTGGGGTATTGATTACGGAGACGGAGTCAAAACTACGTTAGTCCTAAAAGCAGATAAGACATTTGAAACATATGCAAATGGTTCTTATCCAAATAAAGATAATTACTTAACAGGAACATACCAAGCAGACGTTTCTTCCCATCAGTTAACGCTAATGGTGGAAAAAGGAACTCAAAATGGTCAAGAAGTGAAATTGGAAAGACCTATTTATTCATCATATGAGGTTAAAAATTTAGATGGTAAAGCATTACAGATTTTCCACATAGACGAACAAGTAACAATTTGTTATGTAAAACAATAAATAACTAAAAAAAACTCTGTAAAATGATTTTTACAGAGTTTTTTTCTTAGTTTTAATTTATTATAAACGATCAGACTTTTTATAAACTATCAAAATTTATTTCAAACGCATACTATATTTATTAACCTACCAACGACCTACTCAACAGTAACAGACTTAGCTAAGTTACGTGGCTTATCAACGTCACACTCGCGGTGAAGTGCTGCGTAGTATGAGATAAGTTGTAATGGAATAACTGCTACTAGCGGTGCTAGTGCTTCGTGTACAGCTGGTAATACGAAGCTGTCACCTTCCATTTCTAAGCCTTTCATTGAGATGATACATGGGTTAGCTCCGCGTGCTACTACTTCTTTCACGTTACCACGAATTCCAAGGTTTACGTGCTCTTGTGTAGCAAGTGCAATAACTGGTGTACCATTTTCAATTAAAGCGATTGTACCGTGTTTTAACTCTCCTCCAGCGAATCCTTCTGCTTGGATGTAAGAGATTTCTTTTAGTTTTAACGCGCCTTCTAATCCTACGTAGAAGTCTACGCTACGTCCGATGAAGAAACAGTTACGCGTTGTTGCTAAAAATTGTTTTGCTAATGCGTCCATTTCTTCTTTTTGATCACAAAGTTCTATCATTGCATTTGCTACAAGTCCTAGTTCGTGTGTTAAATCGAAATCAAGAACTTCACCTTTTGCTTTAGCAATATCAGCTGCTAAAATTGAAAGTACTGCAAGCTGTGCTGTGTAAGCTTTCGTTGATGCAACTGCAATTTCTGGTCCAGCGTATAACGGAAGTGTATAATCAGCTTCACGAGAAAGTGTAGAACCAGGCACGTTTGTAATTGTTAAGGCTTTATGGCCCATTTCATTTGTTTGCACAAGTACTGCACGGCTATCAGCTGTTTCACCACTTTGTGAAATGTAAATGAAGAATGGTCTTTCTGTTAATAATGGCATGTTATAAGAGAATTCACTTGCCACGTGTACTTCAACTGGCATTTTTGCAAACTTCTCGATAAATTGTTTTCCAACAAGACCTGCATGATAACTCGTTCCACATGCAATGATGTAAATACGATCGCTATCTAAAATCGCATTGCGGATGTCTTGATTTAATTCAATTTCGCCATTTTCATCTTGATACTTTTGAATTATATTACGGATTACAAGTGGTTGCTCATCGATTTCTTTAAGCATGAAATGAGGATATGTTCCCTTTTCAATATCACTTGCGTCTAATTCCGCTGTAAACGGTGCACGTTCAATCGTTTCACCTTGTAAGTTTTTAATTGTAATACTTTCTTTCGTTACAATTACGATTTCTTTATCCATTAACTCAATAAATTGATCTGTAACTTGTAACATCGCCATAGCGTCGCTTGCCACAACATTAAAGTTGTCACCAACACCTACTAATAGCGGGCTTTTGTTTTTAGCAACATAAATCATGTTTGGATTTTCAGCATCAAGTAATCCGATTGCATAAGAGCCATGTAAAAGAGATAGTGTATTACGGAACGCTTCTTCTACACTTAATCCTGTGCTCACTTGTTGTTCCATAAGCTGTACGATAACCTCTGTATCTGTTTCACTTACGAACGTTACATCTTGTAAATATTCCTTTTTCACTAATTCATAGTTTTCAATTACACCGTTATGAACTAATGTAAAGCGTTTTGATGTACTTTGATGCGGATGCGCGTTTACTTTACTTGGAACACCGTGTGTAGCCCAGCGTGTGTGTCCGATACCTACGCTTGCTGCTACGTTCTCATCTACGATTTCACGAAGTTTTGCGATACGGCCTTTTTCTTTGTATACAACAACACCGTTCTCTGCTTGTACTGCAATACCTGCTGAATCATATCCACGATATTCTAGCTTTTCTAAACCTTTTAATAAAATTTCCTTTGCATCTTGCTCTCCAATAAATCCTACGATTCCACACATGTTTAGTCGCCGTTACAAATGCTTACACTGCTCTGCGAACATGTAACGACATAGTCCGATACCATTTTTATTTATACTAAAAAACGGATTACATATTGCTAGCCCTGTAAGCTTGTAACGGCTTTCACCTTCCTCTCGATTGGGTTTAAGTCCGTATATACTTATACAGCTAGTTTTCATCCGTTCCTCTTCTCTCATCACACTTTCACCTTTGTCCACTAAGTCACCTTAATGATTTAAGTAAAAGCTTGCGGTTGTGATGAACAACCGGGAGTCATCCGCCGAAATCTCGATAAACCCCACCTCGTCAACTACACTATTTGTAGTTCTGGCGCTTTTATAATTTACAATATTTCCTTTGAGAAAAAGAACAAGACCATCTTATAACAAACATGGATAAACCGTCAATGAAATTTTTTTCATTGTCTATAAAACATATGAAAAAGGAACACTTTTTGTGCTCCTTTTTCATATAAATTCAGCTAATTATTCAGCGCCAACTTCAGCTTTCACAACTTCTACAATGCGATGTACATATGCATCACAAACTTCTTGTGTTGGTGCTTCTGCCATTACACGAATAAGTGGCTCTGTTCCAGATGGACGAACAAGAATACGGCCATCACCGTTCATTTCTTCCTCTACAACACGAATAATTTCTTTAATTTTTTCGTTTTCTAATGCTAATTTTTTATCTGTTACACGAACGTTTACTAGCAATTGTGGGAATTTCGTCATTTCTCCTGCAAGCTCAGATAATGGCTTTTTCGTCATTTTCATGATGTTTACAAGTTGAAGTGCACTTAACATTCCATCACCAGTTGTAATGTAATCAAGTAAGATAATATGGCCTGATTGTTCTCCACCTAAGTTGTAACCTCCGCGCTTCATTTCTTCCATTACGTAGCGGTCACCAACTGCTGTTTTATCACTTGTAATATTATTTGCTTCAAGTGCTTTGTAGAAACCTAAGTTACTCATAACAGTTGAAACAACTGTATTATGTTTTAATTGACCAGTTTCTTTCATATACTTCGCACAAATGAACATAATTTGATCACCGTCAACGATGTTTCCTTTTTCGTCTACAGCAATTAAACGGTCGCCATCGCCATCAAAAGCAAGTCCGATATCCGCTCCTTTTTCTTTTACCAATTCAGCTAAGCCTTCTGGATGTGTAGATCCTACACCTTCATTAATATTCATACCATTTGGAGAAGTTCCCATTGTTGAAATATCAGCTTCTAGGTCTGCAAATAAGTATGGAGCTAGAGAAGAAGTTGCACCATGTGCACAATCTAAAGCGATATGTAGGCCGGAGAAATCTTCTTCAACAGTTTGTTTAATGTACTGTAAATATTTTTGTCCACCTTCAAAGTAATCGCTCACTTGTCCAAGATTAGTACCTGTCGGACGTGGTAGTTCATCAACTTCTTTGTCTAATAAAGCTTCAATCTCAGCTTCTTGCTCATCTGTTAATTTAAAGCCGTCTGAACCAAAGAATTTAATACCGTTATCTTGTACTGGATTATGAGATGCAGAAATCATAACACCCGCTTGTGCGTCTAGTGCTTTTGTTAAATAAGCAACGCCCGGTGTAGAAATAACGCCAAGGCGCATTACTTCTGCTCCAGTTGATAATAGCCCTGCTACTAAAGCTCCTTCTAACATATGGCCAGATACACGTGTATCACGACCGATGATTACTTTTGGACGATCTGTATCTTTTGTTAATACATAACCACCAAAACGTCCAATTTTGAAAGCTAATTCAGGTGTTAACTCCTTATTTGCAACTCCGCGTACTCCATCTGTACCAAAATATTTACCCATTATGATTCGCTCCTTTTTCTTGCTCTTTTTGATTGTGATTATCTACTGTTGGTTCTTGACTCGTTTCTTTATCTTGATTTTGATTTTGGTTTTGGTTTTGATTCTTTTCCTGTTCTTTTTCTGAATCAGGTTCAGGATTTTTTGGTTTCTCATTTTGATTTTCTTGATCGGTGTTTGAATCCGGTTGTTGACCGTTACCCTGTACTTCTTTATCTGGTTTTTCTTTCTTCACAATAGTAACTTTAGCACTTTTTTGTTTTGGTTCTATTGAAATATTACCAGGACCACTCACTTGAATGGAAATATCTTTCGTTCCTGGAGATACATTTTGCAGATTAATTACCGCTGTTATTTGAGCAGCTGTTATTTTATCTACTATACTTGCTTCTCCTGAAATATCAACACTTATCTTTCCATCTTGCGGCGAAAGTAGCTGAGCAGTAACATCTTTAGAAAGTCCATTTTTCTGGATTGGGATACCATCAATCGTTTTTGTTTTCGTTTGTTTTGTTTTTTGCACTCCCACCGAAACCTTCACTTGATTCGGTTTTGCACTTGTTACACCCTTGGGTAATAAAACAGAGGCATCGAATGTTGTAGACTCTGTCAATTGACTAAGATCTACTTCGACCCCCTCTAGCGATTGTATATTATCCAAAATATCTTTTGGACCTGCTATCGTTACTTCTCTCGGCTCAACACTGATATTTGTAACTGCCAATCCTTCTGCTAAACTCCCCTTCTTCGTATACGTTACAGGAACAGTTTTTTCAGTATTATTGGCTGTAGTTTGCATTGCCACATTCAACGTTACACTAATCTTAGATGGACTTGTTCTTACATTTAAACGTTTTCCTTCTTTATTGTATAATGTAACTTCGGGCGTTTTTGTAACAGTTTTATTAACACCTTTTAAATCAACATACGCTTTGGCAGATGAAATACTTTCAATTTCTTCTTTCGTCCCAACTACCTCAACAGTATCCGGTTTAAGGCTTGATTTTTCTAGTGTAGCCCCCGCTGGCATCTGATCCTCATTTGATAATTTCAGATCTACATGAACATATTTTCTCGCCTTTTCATGCAGAGTAACTTTAATTGTTGATGGCTGAACTGTTCCTTTCACATCATCTGGAAGCCCGTTCGTTTTTAAAGAAATCTCATAAGTTCCTTTTGGACTATCTCGCAAATCAATCGGTATATCAAATTGTTTTTTTGCTTTTGCTGTAGCAACTGATGCTTTTGGGCCTTCTAATTTCACCTTAACGCCCTCTGCTGGAATACCACTTACAATATATTTCTCCTCATCATACTTAAGATTAATAGCATAATTAGTTAATGTTTCTTTCGTATCATTTGCAAAAGGTAATATACCTGATGTCGTATTTTTTTCAGTTAACGTCGCTGACATAAAAAGCATACACGCCAATAGTAATGAGATCCCTTTTAAAAACCAATGATTCTCCATTAACTTATCCATGACGCTTTCTCCTCCAATTCCATAAAGACGAAGAAGTCGTTTTTTCGTTTCCACTAAATTCAGCTAATAACATATCCTTCAGCTGTTCTGTCTTCAAATCACGATGCAACTTACCATTTTTCGTTAAAGAAATTTGACCAGTTTCTTCAGACACAACTACTGTAATACTATCAGTAACTTCACTAACTCCCATTGCAGCACGATGTCTAGTTCCTAATTCTTTAGAAATAAACGGACTTTCTGATAATGGAAGATAGCATGCTGCTGCTTTAATTGTACTTCCTTGCATAATTACCGCTCCGTCATGAAGAGGTGTATTTGGAATAAAAATATTAATAAGTAATTCCGATGATACGTTTGCATTCAGCGGAATACCCGTTTCCACATAATCACCCATACCGGTCTCTTTTGACAAAGTAATTAATGCACCAATTCTACGTTTCCCCATATATTCGGTTGCTTTTGCTATCGCTGTTGCAACCATTTCAGGTTCATCATCCTCATGCGTTCCAACACGCGAAAATAAGCTTCCGCGCCCTAGCTGCTCAAGTGCTCTTCGCAATTCTGGCTGAAAGATAATAATAACGGCTAAAAATCCCCACGTTAATACTTGTTCAGTTAGCCAAGATAGCGTACGCAATTCAAGGAAAATACTGATCATCTTAACGACGATAATAACTGTAATCCCTTTTAAAAGTTGAACAGCTTTCGTCCCTCGGATTATAAGAATTAGCTTATATATAATAAACCATACAATGGCAATATCTAATGCCGTACTAAGATATTTCAAAATGGTCGTATCTTCAAAAGGCATGCTATCCCTTCCTCCTACTTACGAGCAATTCTATCCATATATTGAAATATTGTTTTATGCTCTATCTGTATGTATTTCCAACAACTAGTTAATTATACCATACATGAAACAAACGACAATTACAAACAACCCCCTTTAGCTCAAATTGGTAAGATGTCAAACATTTTTATTGTACAGTATAATATAAATCATTATTATACGCCTATTTTCAAATAAAAAAAGCAACTTCTCAGTTGCTTTTCTTACATTTATTTTAGTTTTTCACCGAATAAAGAACCCATTAAAGCAACTGCTGTTGTTGCCGTTCTATTTCTCTCATCTAAAATCGTATTTACCTCAACAAATTCAGCAGATGTGATAATATCAGCTTCTGCTAACATTTCCATCGCCAAATGACTTTCACGATAAGATAGACCGCCAATTACAGGCGTTCCAACACCTGGTGCATCATGAGGATCAAGACCGTCTAAATCTAATGATAAGTGTACACCATCAGTATGAGATAAATATGCGATTGTTTCTTCCATAACAGCCGTCATCCCCATACGATCAATTTCATGCATTGAGAACACTTTAATACCTTCATTGCGAATGAAATCTTTTTCTCCTTCATCCAATGCACGCGCACCGATAATTACGACATTCTCTTTTTTCACCTTTGGATATGCTCCGTATAAATCTACAAGTGAAGAATGTCCATAACCTAAACTTGCTGCAAGTGACATACCATGAATATTTCCAGATGGTGAAGTTTCCTCTGTATTTAAATCACCGTGTGCATCATACCAAATAACGCCTAAGTTTTTATAATGTTTTGCTACACCAGCTAATGTACCGATAGCAATACTATGGTCACCACCTAATACAAGTGGAAAACGACCTTCTTCTATAATATGATCCACCTTACTTGCTAATTCATTACATACAGTTGCAACTTGTGTAAGGTTTCTTAATTTTGTATTTTCATCTATCTCTTTTTCTCTCTCTATACATATATCTCCCATATCTTTAACTTCATATCCAATTTCTTCAATTCTTTCAATTACCCCTGCATAACGGATCGCGCTCGGTCCCATATCAACTCCACGGCGCATCTGTCCTAAATCCATTGGAACTCCAATAACTGAGATTTCTTTTTTCATAGATAGTATCCCCCTTTTATGCCTTCACTAAATATTTTAAATCTTTTATATAGTCTGACTCAACTCGACATTTTTCTGTATGGATATACAATTTATTCACTTATATTCATACTGAAAACCAAATTTTAAAACTATTCTATGTATAAAGTTAACTTAATGAAACAATCGCAATCACTATTATTAAATAATAATAATAAAACACTCCTACATTTAGAAGTGTTTTTCTGATGCTATTTTCCATACTGTTGCAATATTTTTTGTTGTCATTTCAATATTTTCTTCTGCTACTTTATATGCTTCTTCTAGTGTCATCGGTCTCGTTGTAATACTAAATACCGCATCTATTCCTTTCTCGTACACAGCTGAATAATCAGGTGATACAGACCCTCCAATAGCAATTACAGGCACAGAAAAACGTTTTGCACGCCCCGCAACACCCACAGGAGCCTTTCCATATGCAGTTTGTTTATCTATTCTACCTTCACCAGTTATAATGAGATTTGCATCTTCTATATGTTTATCGAAATTTGTATAATCTAATACAATTTCAATGCCCCTCCGCAAGTCTCCCTTTAACACTGAAATAACAGCCGCTCCCATTCCTCCCGCTGCCCCTGCACCAGGTATTTCAGATACATCAAAAGATACATATCGTTTAAGCATATTCGCATAATGTTGTAAATTCTCATCTAGCTCTTTCATCATCTCTACATTTGCACCCTTTTGTCTCCCAAATATGAAAGATGCTCCCTGCATTCCGACTAATGGATTATCCACATCACATGCCGCTTCTATCTTTACCCCCTTTAAGCGGGGGTCCATTCGTGAAAAATCAATAGCAACAATCGAATGTAATGTGCCTCCAGATGGATCTATTACTTCACCCTTGTCATTTATAAATCTTACTCCTAAAGCTGCTAACATACCTGTCCCACCATCATTTGTAGCACTTCCTCCAAGTCCTAAAATTATGTACTCCACTCCTTGATCTAGCGCATGTAATATAAGTTCTCCTGTTCCTTTTGTCGTTGTAATAAGTGGGTTGCGCTTTTCAACTGGAACGTGCTGTAATCCTGATGCTGCTGCCATTTCAATAAACGCTGTCTTTTTATCTTTAGAAATGCCATAAAAAGCTTGTATACCTTCTCTAAGCGGTCCTGTCACACTAATTGATATAATTCTCCCCCCTGTAGCATCAACAAGTGATTCAACCGTCCCTTCTCCTCCATCTCCAATTGGTATTTTCACATACTCTGCATTAGGAAAAATTGCTCTAAAACCTCTTTCAATAGCTCCACATACTTCTATAGCTTTTAGGCTTTCTTTATATGAATCAGATGCAATAACAACTTTCACAATTATCTCCCCATCCCTTATTTTTACGTTTTCTTCATTTTAAACGACAAGTATAAAAGTTGTCTTTTTGAACACAAAAAAAGCTTACATCATATGATGTAAGCTTTTTTATTTAGATGGAGCCTAGCGGGATCGAACCGCTGACCTCCTGCGTGCAAGGCAGGCGCTCTCCCAGCTGAGCTAAGGCCCCTTAATTAAGCGGAAGACGGGATTCGAACCCGCGACCCCAACCTTGGCAAGGTTGTATTCTACCACTGAACTACTTCCGCAAAAATGATGAGCCATGAAGGACTCGAACCTTCGACCCTCTGATTAAAAGTCAGATGCTCTACCAACTGAGCTAATGGCTCGTAAATGGCTGGGCTAGCTGGATTCGAACCAGCGCATGACGGAGTCAAAGTCCGTTGCCTTACCGCTTGGCTATAGCCCATTAATATTTACTAGTATGGTTATCTTTTCAAAAAAATAAACCCTCTCAGGTTATTTTAAAGAAAATGGTGGAGGGGGGCAGATTCGAACTGCCGAACCCGAAGGAGCGGATTTACAGTCCGCCGCGTTTAGCCACTTCGCTACCCCTCCGACATTTTAAATATATATGGTGGAGGATGACGGGATCGAACCGCCGACCCCCTGCTTGTAAGGCAGGTGCTCTCCCAGCTGAGCTAATCCTCCAAAAGTGGTGACCCGTACGGGATTCGAACCCGTGTTACCGCCGTGAAAGGGCGGTGTCTTAACCACTTGACCAACGGGCCAAAAAAGTTTTAAACCTATTCCCAAGCTTCCAACCGGGCTTGAACCGGTGACCTCTTCCTTACCATGGAAGTGCTCTACCAGCTGAGCTATGGAAGCATAATGGCTCCGCAGGTAGGACTCGAACCTACGACCGATCGGTTAACAGCCGATAGCTCTACCACTGAGCTACTGCGGAATAATATTAGCCTGGCAACGTCCTACTCTCACAGGGACAAGGTCCCAACTACCATCGGCGCTAGAGAGCTTAACTTCCGTGTTCGGTATGGGAACGGGTGTGACCTCTCTGCCATCATTACCAGACTTTTATCATTATAAACATTTCTTTCGAAATGTCAAGAAGAAATTTTAATGCATATTCCTTCAAAACTAGATAACATTGCTACATATTATATGGTTAAGTCCTCGATCTATTAGTATTCGTCAGCTCCACATGTCACCATGCTTCCACCTCGAACCTATCAACCTGATCATCTTTCAGGGATCTTACTAGCTTACGCTATGGGAAATCTCATCTTGAGGGGGGCTTCATGCTTAGATGCTTTCAGCACTTATCCCTTCCGCACATAGCTACCCAGCTATGCCCTTGGCAGAACAACTGGTACACCAGCGGTGCGTCCATCCCGGTCCTCTCGTACTAAGGACAGCTCCTCTCAAATTTCCTACGCCCACGACGGATAGGGACCGAACTGTCTCACGACGTTCTGAACCCAGCTCGCGTACCGCTTTAATGGGCGAACAGCCCAACCCTTGGGACCGACTACAGCCCCAGGATGCGATGAGCCGACATCGAGGTGCCAAACCTCCCCGTCGATGTGGACTCTTGGGGGAGATAAGCCTGTTATCCCGGGGTAGCTTTTATCCGTTGAGCGATGGCCCTTCCATGCGGAACCACCGGATCACTAAGCCCGACTTTCGTCCCTGCTCGACTTGTAGGTCTCGCAGTCAAGCTCCCTTATGCCTTTGCACTCTACGAATGATTTCCAACCATTCTGAGGGAACCTTTGGGCGCCTCCGTTACACTTTAGGAGGCGACCGCCCCAGTCAAACTGCCCACCTGACACTGTCTCCCGGGTCGATAAGACCCGTAGGTTAGAATTTCAATACAGTCAGGCGGTATCCCACCAGCGCCTCCACCGAAGCTAGCGCTCCGGTTTCAATGGCTCCCGCCTATCCTGTACAAACTGTACCAAAATTCAATATCAGGCTACAGTAAAGCTCCACGGGGTCTTTCCGTCCTGTCGCGGGTAACCTGCATCTTCACAGGTACTATAATTTCACCGAGTCTCTGGTTGAGACAGTGCCCAAATCGTTACACCTTTCGTGCGGGTCGGAACTTACCCGACAAGGAATTTCGCTACCTTAGGACCGTTATAGTTACGGCCGCCGTTTACTGGGGCTTCAGTTCAGAGCTTCGCTTACGCTAACCCCTCTCCTTAACCTTCCAGCACCGGGCAGGTGTCACCCCCTATACTTCGCCTTACGGCTTCGCAGAGAGCTGTGTTTTTGCTAAACAGTCGCTTGGGCCTATTCACTGCGGCTTTCCGTTAAGAAAGCACCCCTTCTCCCGAAGTTACGGGGTCATTTTGCCGAGTTCCTTAACCAGAGTTCTCTCGCACACCTTAGGATTCTCTCCTCGCCTACCTGTGTCGGTTTGCGGTACAGGCACCTTTTATCTCGCTAGAAGCTTTTCTTGGCAGCGGGGAATCAAAGACTTCGCTCCATAAGGAGCTTCCCCATCACAGCTCAGCCTTTATGATAAGCGGATTTGCCTACTTATCAGCCTAACTGCTTGGACGTGCACAACCAATCGCACGCTTCTTCTATCCTTCTGCGTCCCTCCATTGCTCAAACGATAAAGAGGTGGTACAGGAATATCAACCTGTTGTCCATCGCCTACGCCTGTCGGCCTCGGCTTAGGTCCTGACTAACCCTGAGCGGACGAGCCTTCCTCAGGAAACCTTAGGCATTCGGTGGACGGGATTCTCACCCGTCTTTCGCTACTCATACCGGCATTCTCACTTCTAAGCACTCCACCAGTCCTTCCGGTCTGACTTCACTGTCCTTAGAACGCTCCCCTACCACTGATACCATTCGGTATCAATCCGCAGCTTCGGTGGTGTATTTAGCCCCGGTACATTTTCGGCGCAGAGTCACTCGACTAGTGAGCTATTACGCACTCTTTAAATGGTGGCTGCTTCTAAGCCAACATCCTAGTTGTCTAAGCAACTCCACATCCTTTTCCACTTAATACACACTTTGGGACCTTAGCTGGCGGTCTGGGCTGTTTCCCTTTTGACTACGGATCTTATCACTCGCAGTCTGACTCCTAAGGATAAGTCATTGGCATTCGGAGTTTGACTGAATTCGGTAATCCGATGAGGACCCCTAGTCCAATCAGTGCTCTACCTCCAAGACTCTTACACTTAAGGCTAGCCCTAAAGCTATTTCGGGAGAACCAGCTATCTCCAGGTTCGATTGGAATTTCTCCGCTACCCACACCTCATCCCCGCACTTTTCAACGTGCGTGGGTTCGGGCCTCCATTCAGTGTTACCTGAACTTCACCCTGGACATGGGTAGATCACCTGGTTTCGGGTCTACGACCACGTACTAAACGCCCTATTCAGACTCGCTTTCGCTGCGGCTCCGCCTCTTCAGCTTAACCTCGCACGGGATCGTAACTCGCCGGTTCATTCTACAAAAGGCACGCCATCACCCGTTAACGGGCTCTGACTATTTGTAGGCACACGGTTTCAGGATCTCTTTCACTCCCCTTCGGGGTGCTTTTCACCTTTCCTCACGGTACTGGTTCACTATCGATCACTAGGGAGTATTTAGCCTTGGGAGATGGTCCTCCCAGATTCCGACGGAATTTCACGTGTTCCGCCGTACTCAGGATACATTCAAGAGAGAACGAAGTTTCGACTACGGGGTTGTTACCCTCTACGACGGACCTTTCCAGGTCGCTTCGTCTACCTCGTTCCTTTGTAACTCCGTATAGAATGTCCTACAACCCCAAGAGGCAAGCCTCTTGGTTTGGGCTATGTTCCGTTTCGCTCGCCGCTACTCAGGAAATCGCATTTGCTTTCTCTTCCTCCAGGTACTTAGATGTTTCAGTTCCCTGGGTCTGTCTTCCTTACCCTATGTATTCAGGTAAGGATACCATACCATTACGTATGGTGGGTTTCCCCATTCGGAAATCTTCGGATCAAAGCTTACTTACAGCTCCCCGAAGCATATCGGCGTTAGTCCCGTCCTTCATCGACTCCTAGTGTCAAGGCATCCACCGTGCGCCCTTTCTAACTTAACCAAACTAAAAATTAAAAAATATGAGCTACACTGTTATCTAGTTTTCAAAGAACATACATTTATATATGAGAGATAGTTCTCTCAAAACTGAACAAAACGAAACACGGAAACTTATATTGATGAACAGCGTTCATCAATTCTCCATAGAAAGGAGGTGATCCAGCCGCACCTTCCGATACGGCTACCTTGTTACGACTTCACCCCAATCATCTGTCCCACCTTAGGCGGCTGGCTCCAAAAAGGTTACCCCACCGACTTCGGGTGTTACAAACTCTCGTGGTGTGACGGGCGGTGTGTACAAGGCCCGGGAACGTATTCACCGCGGCATGCTGATCCGCGATTACTAGCGATTCCAGCTTCATGTAGGCGAGTTGCAGCCTACAATCCGAACTGAGAACGGTTTTATGAGATTAGCTCCACCTCGCGGTCTTGCAGCTCTTTGTACCGTCCATTGTAGCACGTGTGTAGCCCAGGTCATAAGGGGCATGATGATTTGACGTCATCCCCACCTTCCTCCGGTTTGTCACCGGCAGTCACCTTAGAGTGCCCAACTTAATGATGGCAACTAAGATCAAGGGTTGCGCTCGTTGCGGGACTTAACCCAACATCTCACGACACGAGCTGACGACAACCATGCACCACCTGTCACTCTGCTCCCGAAGGAGAGCCCTATCTCTAGGGTTTTCAGAGGATGTCAAGACCTGGTAAGGTTCTTCGCGTTGCTTCGAATTAAACCACATGCTCCACCGCTTGTGCGGGCCCCCGTCAATTCCTTTGAGTTTCAGCCTTGCGGCCGTACTCCCCAGGCGGAGTGCTTAATGCGTTAACTTCAGCACTAAAGGGCGGAAACCCTCTAACACTTAGCACTCATCGTTTACGGCGTGGACTACCAGGGTATCTAATCCTGTTTGCTCCCCACGCTTTCGCGCCTCAGTGTCAGTTACAGACCAGAAAGTCGCCTTCGCCACTGGTGTTCCTCCATATCTCTACGCATTTCACCGCTACACATGGAATTCCACTTTCCTCTTCTGCACTCAAGTCTCCCAGTTTCCAATGACCCTCCACGGTTGAGCCGTGGGCTTTCACATCAGACTTAAGAAACCACCTGCGCGCGCTTTACGCCCAATAATTCCGGATAACGCTTGCCACCTACGTATTACCGCGGCTGCTGGCACGTAGTTAGCCGTGGCTTTCTGGTTAGGTACCGTCAAGGTGCCAGCTTATTCAACTAGCACTTGTTCTTCCCTAACAACAGAGTTTTACGACCCGAAAGCCTTCATCACTCACGCGGCGTTGCTCCGTCAGACTTTCGTCCATTGCGGAAGATTCCCTACTGCTGCCTCCCGTAGGAGTCTGGGCCGTGTCTCAGTCCCAGTGTGGCCGATCACCCTCTCAGGTCGGCTACGCATCGTTGCCTTGGTGAGCCGTTACCTCACCAACTAGCTAATGCGACGCGGGTCCATCCATAAGACAGCCGAAGCCGCCTTTCAATTTCGAACCATGCAGTTCAAAATGTTATCCGGTATTAGCCCCGGTTTCCCGGAGTTATCCCAGTCTTATGGGCAGGTTACCCACGTGTTACTCACCCGTCCGCCGCTAACTTCATAAGAGCAAGCTCTTAATCCATTCGCTCGACTTGCATGTATTAGGCACGCCGCCAGCGTTCATCCTGAGCCAGGATCAAACTCTCCAATAAAGTTAGTTTGTCTAGCATCTAAAATAAAAATTGACGTTTCACGTTGTTTGTTTCGTTCAGTTTTCAAAGAACTACTTGGTCGCTCATTTGCGACTTCCTTATGTTAACATCTTCATTTTTCAATGTCAACTAAGTTTTTTAATTTCTTTTTTGTCGTTTTCTGCGTTTCTGCATCAGCGACGGTTATTAATTTACCATATATAAACCATTAGCGTCAACACTTTTTAATAAAAAATTCTTTTTCTTACATAACGAATACATTCTTCTGTGTTAGCTACTCTCCGGAATAAACAGAAAATGATTTTATATCTTTCTTCCATGGCTTTTTTTACAACTTCATGAATACGCTCATCTTCAAAATCAAATAAAAGTTCCTCTAATTCTCTCTTCAATATGTATTCCATTTCTTTTCTTTCTTCTTTTGTCAACATCAGCCCAAGCAAACAATCACCTCAATAATTCCTTACGCAACAATAAACGTTCCGCTCATTTTCAATTATCACAATCCTATCATCCATTATATCCACTACTTACGATGTTAATCCTTTGTTCTCTTTTTTATATTTACAGCATATATGTAACTGAAAAGGATTGGACAAAGGGGCGTAATATTATGTTTTTCTTTTTTATTACGAGTAAGAGAAATTTTAAACACATTAGCTTAATAGTGATACTGTCCTTATTTACAGCATGGCTACTCTTTTTAAAAACATATTCACATGAATCTGCTTTTTCAACTGCTACAGGCCCTAAAGTAATTTACAAAGGAGACACCGCTAAAAAGCAAGTTGCATTTACGTTTGATATTAGTTGGGGAGACAAAAAAGCAATTCCAATCCTAGATACTCTTAAAGAAAGAGAAATTAAGAATGCAACCTTCTTCCTTTCTGCTGCATGGGCCGAAAGACACCCCGATATTGTAGAGCGAATCATGAAAGATGGGCACGAAATCGGTAGTATGGGGTACAATTACACATCCTATACTTCTCTAGAGACAAATGAAATAAGGCGAGACCTTTTACGAGCACAAGATGTTTTTACGAAACTTGGTGTAAAACAAGTCAAGCTGTTACGTCCACCTAGTGGCGAATTTAACAAAGCAACCCTTAAAATCGCAGAATCACTTGGATACACCGTCGTGCATTGGAGTAATAATTCAAACGATTGGAAAAACCCAGGTGTAAATAACATCGTTTCCACTGTCTCTAATAATTTGAAGGGTGGAGATATCGTCTTATTACACGCATCCGATTCTGCCCTTCAAACAAATAGAGCTTTACCGCTGCTCCTGCAAAAAATAAAAAGTGATGGATATGAGCAAATATCCGTGTCACAACTTATTTCCAACACAAGTACGAAAAGTGAAGATGTGAAGTAGCTTCTTCCCAACTACTCTTCACGCATAAAAAGCTCTACTACCTTTCAAGAAGGTGGTAGAGCTTTTTTAATCATACCATTTCCAGCATTATAACTGCTGGTGTATAAAACCTCTCTCTATTAAGCTGATTTACTTGTTTTTCCGATTAAACGATGTAATACAAGTAATTGATACGCATTACATAACAATAGCGGTATAACCATTAAATATAGCCAATCTGTATCATTAATCCGAAGCGCCGGTACCCATTCAAGGATTGTTACAACAACCATAAAGAACAGAGCTGGCACAAATGCTTTTTTATTTGTTTCTTTACTTTTTACATAAGCAACCATTGCTCCAAACACAAATAATATTCCAGCAACAAGTATGTTATTCCCTAACGAGACTTCCCCATTTGCAATAAGTACAGATCTTAAATACACAAAATCAAATAATACGAATGCAATAAAGAAGAGCTGGACTGCATTCCATAAAGAAGATGAGCGAAACATCCCTAGTCCAAAACGGTGGATTGTTAAATATGCAAAGAATCCCATTTGACTTATAACACTAAAAATAAATCCTACACCCATCAGCCAGAAAGATACTGCTAAAATCTCCTTACCGTCGAAATTTTGAAAAAATTTATTGTACTTGTCCCACTCCAAAACAAAACCAATAATAACTGTGCTAATCCCACCAAGAAACAACGTCGTTAAAAATAGTCGTACCCACTTGCGGCTATTCACAACACATCCCCCATTATCCTTATATTTCTAATTAAATTGTATCAATGACAATTTCAAAAAGCTAGCCATGTTCATGTATAAATTCCTTAAAGATATTTATATTAAAAAGAGAGAACTGTGCTGAAAGGAGTTCCAACTTATGAAACGGATGCTATTCATTTTCGTTTCTTCTTTTCTACTTATCGCACTTGCAGCATGCGCACAAGGAAAAGAAACGAAATCCGAACTAGATTACGATCAAACAAAGAAAATGATTGTTGATATTTTAAAAACAGATCAAGGTAAGAAAGCTATTCAAGATGTATTAACTGATGAAAAAATGAAACAAGCACTCATACTAGATGAAACAGTAGTAAAGAAAACGATTGAAGATGCCATGGTATCCGATAAAGGGCAACAATTCTGGGAAAAGCTCTTTAAAGATCCTGAGTTCTCATCAAAGTTTGCTAAAAGTATGGGGAAAGAACAAACTCAATTAATGAAAACCTTACTAAAAGACCCTGAATACCAAGCAGGCATTATAGAAATTATGAAAAATCCTGAAGTAGAAAAAATAATGTTACAAACAATGAAGAGTAAAGAATACCGTCAATATCTACAACAAGTACTAACAGAAACTGCTGAAAGTCCACTCTTCCAAGCCAAGATGATTGATATCATTAGTAAAGGTGTGCAAAAAGCTGAAAAAGGCGGATCTGGTAAGAAAGAAGCAGGCGGTGACGGTGGTTCTCAAGGCGAAAAGAAGGAAGAACAGTAAAAAATAATAACTATAATAACGAGTGGACAATGTATACATTGTTCACTCGTTATTACTTTATCTTACTATTAACAGACAAAATGGCCCCCTCTAGTTAAGCGAAAGGTTTACTAACAACAAAAGCATTATTGTTGTCAGTAACAGGTGAACCCCACTGATTAAAGTTTCACTTTATTTTTGTGTAACAGCTGTTTTATCAATTACTGTTTCAGCTATTTTACTATAAATAATGCCCGTTGTATGTGTATCTTCATATACTGAAGGAGCAAAGTCTTCTTTATTCCAATCGGGTTGTTGTAGCGGAATGCGACCAAGAACATTCGTTTGTAATTCGGTAGCTAACTTATCTCCCCCGCCTTTTCCAAATACATATTCTTTCTCACCAGTTACCTTACTTTCAAAATATGCCATATTCTCAACAACACCAAGAATACTATGTTCAGTGCGCAATGCCATCGCTCCAGCACGTGCTGCTACAAACGCAGCTGTTGGATGAGGCGTCGTTACAATAATCTCTTTGCAAGATGGCAACATTGAGTGCACATCTAACGCAACATCACCTGTGCCTGGTGGCAAATCTAGTACTAAATAATCTAGATCGCCCCATTCTACTTCTGTGAAGAAGTGGTTTAACATTTTCCCAAGCATAGGTCCTCTCCAAATAACTGGTGCATTATCCTCTACAAAGAAGCCCATTGAGATTACCTTTACACCTAAACGTTCCACCGGAATTATTTTGTCACCTCTTACGATAGGACGTTTTTCTATCCCCATCATGTCTGGCACACTAAAACCGTAAATGTCCGCATCGATAATACCAACTTTTTTTCCTAAACGAGCTAAAGCAACTGCAAGGTTAACGGAAACAGTTGATTTTCCCACGCCACCTTTTCCACTCGCTACTGCTAAGAATGTTGTTTTTGAATTAGGTGACAATAAAGATTCACTTTGCTCTTCTTGTTGTTCCGGTGCAAACTGAGCTAATTCCTCTTCTGTAAATTCTGCAAAACGAAGTCCAACTGTTGCTGCCCCAAGTTCTTTTACTAACTTTACAATTCCAGACTGCAACTGCATTTGTTCCGCTGTACCGGTTTTTACGATTGCAATTTTGACACTCACATGTTCCTTCTCTGGCTTGACTGTTACCTCTTTAATTGCATTTGTTTCTTTTAATGTTTTATGTAAAAACGGATCCACAATCCCTTCTAACGCTTCAACCACTTGCTCTTTCGTTACCATAATTAGCCCAGCCCCCTGTATGAAAAATAACGTAATGTTAATTGAATTTATCTCTGCTTATTCTTGAAATAAATGCGTTTACATTTCCAGTATAACATATTTTCCGAAAACTTCGTTAACGAGAGAAGCTCAAAAAAATCCTCCTTATTCTGGAGGATTTCCTTTTTCCGTGAAATAACGTAATATACCACGGTATATTGCAGCTGCTAACTTTTGCTGATATTTCTCCGAATTTAACATATACCTTTCGTTCACATTCGATAAAAAGCCAGCTTCAATTAAAGCACCTGGTGTTTTAGAATACTTTAATAAATACACATGCGAAATAGTCTTAGCAGAACGATTCGTGTTCTCTAAACTTGTTCTCAATTCAGCCTGTATAAATTTTGCAGCACGTTCATTTTCAATTGAAGAACGGTAATAGAACGTTTGTGCGCCTTTCGATCCACTACTAGTTAAAGCATTTAAATGAATACTTGCAAAAAAGTCTACATCAGGTTTATTGATGATTTCTACACGTTTTTTTAAATCCTCTGCTTTACGTCTGCTATATGACTTTGTATCTTTGTTAGCTAAATCATAATCTCCCTCACGCGTTAAAATAACTAGTGCACCTTGTTCTTGTAAATAGTCTTGTACCTTTTTTGTAATTTCAAGCGTAATATCCTTTTCTATAATATCCTTTCCACCAACAGCCCCTCCATCTGGTCCACCATGCCCAGCATCTAATACGATTACTTTCCCTGATAAGGGTAAATTCCAAGCACGCCACGATTTTGTAATTTGAAATTCTTGTTTGACTAAAAAAAACAATACAACCGCAGCGAGTGCAAAAGAGATAATTCGAATTCTCTTCATACCTTTCCTCCTCCAGCTAGTCCCTCTAATTACTTATATGGGACAAAAGGAAAGTTTATGCTTGTCTTAATGAAGCTTTAATCGATATCTTCTTTCACCTTTTTCATACCCTTCTTGCCACCACAATCCTATAAACTGCTGACAAGATTCAAAAAGTAATTCCTCATCTTTCAACTTTATTTCTCGCATAGTCATACTCGTTAAAAATTGAAATAGCGTTTCAGTTAATTGTTGTTCTTCTTCTAAAGCTCTATATTTCACATCAAAAAATGATTCACCATAATAACCAAATTTACTGTATCTCGCTCCTAATAAATAAGATTCTATCCCTAATTCAATACAGTAATCTTCATACTGACGATGAAGCTCTTGCATTTGAAATGCATCACGAATATTTGAACGCAATGTTTTTAATGATAATTCCCGCAACATCTTCCGCTCGTATTTTAACTGCTTTTCTTTTTGTTTTTCTTGTAAGCTGACAATGACATTCATAGTACTTATAAACCTCCCTAATACGTATTAGTCTAAACTTCTAAAGAAGAAGCATACGCGCGGCGGTAGCACTAAAATATTCCAAGCTATAAAAATTGCAAAAGAGGAATGAAACATAAAAAAACCCCAACCAAAATGGTTGGGGTTTGTAGTTCGCAAAAATTAACGTTTTGAGAACTGAGGTGCACGACGTGCGCCTTTAAGACCGTATTTTTTACGCTCTTTCATACGTGCGTCACGAGTTAATAGACCTGCACGTTTTAGTGTTAGACGGTATTCTGGATCAGCTTTTAATAAAGCGCGAGAAATACCGTGACGAATAGCACCAGCTTGACCAGTGTATCCACCACCATTTACGTTTACAAGTACATCGTAGTTACCTAAAGTTTCTGTTGCAACTAGAGGTTGTTTCACTACTTCACGTAATGCAGCAAATGGGATATAGTTTTCAAAATCACGACCGTTAATGATAACGCGTCCTTCGCCTGGAACTAGGCGTACGCGCGCTACTGAACTCTTACGACGTCCAGTACCATAGTATTGAACCTGTGCCAAAGTAAGCCCTCCTTTAATTAATTATCCGCGAAGTTCGTAAACTTCTGGTTTTTGTGCTTGGTGTGGATGCTCTGCTCCAGCATACACGTTAAGTTTCTTAGAAACTTGACGGCCTAAGCGTCCTTTTGGAAGCATGCCTTTAATTGCAAGCTCTAACATTTGTACAGGGTAGTTTGTACGCATTTCAAGAGCTGTTCTTTGCTTAAGTCCACCTGGGTGGTTAGTGTGACGGTAGTAAATTTTATCGTTTAATTTATTACCTGTTAAATGAATTTTCTCAGCGTTAATAATAATTACATGATCACCCGTGTCAACGTGTGGTGTAAATGTAGGTTTGTTTTTACCACGTAAAATGGATGCTACTTCACTAGCAAGGCGACCTAAAGTTTGACCTTCAGCATCAACCACATACCATTTACGCTCAACTTCGTTAGCTTTTGCCATAAAAGTCGTACGCATGTGTTTCCCTCCTCGTTATCTTTTCCATAGAAAAAATCTATTGTTTATCTTAAACACGATTTCCTTCCGGGGCTAATCGTGGTTTTAGAAACAATACCATATGTTATGATATACTTTTGAGTTTCTAATGTCAAGCAAATGTTACACCAGGATTAGTTGTTATAGTTTACCTCCCATAAGTAAAGCCCATGACCTGGAGCCATCTTTCCAGCAAACTGACGATTTTGTTTCGCTAAAATCTCTGGAATGCTATCAGGATCAAGCTTTCCTTGTCCTATGCTAAGTAACGTACCAACAATAATTCTGACCATATTATATAAAAATCCATTACCTACAAAACGAAAAATTATTTCATCATCTTGTTCAATTAACTCGATTTCATAAATTGTTCGCACTTTATCTTTTTTGTCAGTTTTTGCCGAACAAAAAGAAGTGAAATCATGCGTTCCAATAAAATAAGGAATTGCTTTTCTTATAGAGTTGATTTCGAGCGGGTATGGATATTGATATACGTAATTTCTACGGAATACATCCGCAGTCTTTGATAATAATACACGATAACGATATTCTTTTTTCTCAACACCGTAACGTGCATGAAATTCTTCTGTTTTTTTCTCTACTTGCCTTATAACAATATCATCTGGCAACATTGTGTTTAAAGCATTACTCCATTGCCACTCTTCAAGAGACAAAGGGGTATCAAAGTGTATTACTTGTCCTTTTGCATGAACTGTAGAATCTGTTCTACCAGATGCCTGAACACGAACAAGTTCTCCCTTATGCAATTTCTGCAATGCTTTTTCTATCTCCTGTTGAACAGTACGATGGTTCGGCTGAATTTGATAACCACAAAAATGCATGCCATCATATGCAACCGTACATTTTATTCTATCCATTTCTCTATTCTCC
Organism: Bacillus thuringiensis; assembly: GCF_001595725.1. Lineage (GTDB taxonomy): Bacteria > Bacillota > Bacilli > Bacillales > Bacillaceae_G > Bacillus_A > Bacillus_A thuringiensis_K. The sequence continues at coordinate 143,795 of NZ_CP014282.1, read as the reverse complement.
ATTACGATCGCACCCATGCCAAAATACAAGCTAAACAAAATAAACTGACAATCGTTACTGTATCGCTTGTTTTCCAGCGTAGTTGCCTAAATTTAGTACGTCCTTCACCACTTTGATATCCACGAGCTTCCATCGCAATGGCTAAGTCCTCTGCACGCTTAAAAGCACTGATAAACAGAGGAACGAGCAGTGAAATAATAGCTTTCATTCTATCTTTTATCGGTCCCCCGGCAAAATCAATACCACGTGACGCTTGTGCTTTCATTATTTTACTCGTTTCATCCATTAATGTCGGGATAAAACGAAGAGAAATTGACATCATTAATGCGATTTCATGAACAGGAACCTTTATACGCTTCAACGGCTTTAATAACGTCTCCAAACCATCTGTAATTTCAATAGGTGTCGTCGTTAACGTTAATAATGTCGTCATTAAAATAATAACGAAGAATCGTACAGAAATGTATATCCCTTGCTCTAATCCTTTTTCATATATCGAAAACCAACCAAGCTGGAATAGTACATCCCCCTCTTTATTTGTAAAAATATGCAGGAAAAATGTAAAAAGAAAAATCCATAAAATTGGTTTTAAGCCCGAAAGTACATAACGAATCGGCACTTTTGCAAAAAATAAAGCAATGAGTGCATATAAAAATAAAAATCCATATGAAATCGCATTATTTGCTAAGAAAACAACAAATACATATAAAAAGACAATCAGCAGCTTCGTACGTGGATCAAGTTGATGAATAAGTGAATTCCCCGGGATATATCTCCCAATAATCAACTGCTGCATGATTCATGACCACCTTTTCGTAACACCTGCACAACTTCATGAGTAAGATCCTCTAAAGATAAGGTAGCCTTTGGAATTGAAATACCAAACTTCTCTTCAATTGCACGTTTATACTTTAATGACATAGGAAGATCCACACCAATTTTCTCTAGTTCATCAGCATGTGAAAATACTTCCTCTGCACTTCCTTGCAAAAAGACCGTTCCTTTATGCATAACTACAATCTGCTCCGCATACTGAGCAGCATCCTCCATATTATGCGTTACAAGGATAACTGTAAGACCCTTCTCCTTGTGCAGCTTATAAAACATCTCCATAAGTTCGTTCTGCCCTTTTGGATCTAGTCCTGCTGTAGGTTCATCTAATACAAGCACTTCAGGTTCCATCGCCAGTACACCCGCTATAGCAACACGTCTCATTTGTCCACCACTTAATTCGAACGGAGAACGTGTTAACAGTTCCGGTTCTAGCCCTACAAGTTCAATTGCCTTTCTAGCCTTTTGCCTTGCTTCGTCTACAGATACTCCAAAATTAGTAGGGCCGAAACAAATATCTTTCTCCACAGTCTCTTCAAACAACTGATGTTCTGGGAATTGAAAGACAACCCCTACTTTTTTACGTAGTGGCTTTAGCTTTTTTTCTTTCTTTCCTGCCGAAATCAAATGTTCACCAATTTGAACTGTACCATTTGTCGGCTGCAATAAACCATTTAAATGTTGAATCATCGTCGACTTACCTGAACCAGTATGACCGATAATGGCATAATAACCCCCACTTGGAAACGACACGTCTACATCATAAAGTGCGCGTCTTTCAAATGGAGTTTTATATTGATAACGATGTTCTACTTTTTGGAATGTAATCTCCAAAGTTCGTTCACCAAGCTTTCCATTGTAAGATGCGTATTTTGCAAGAGAATTTCATTTCTTTTTAATAATTCTGCTATTTTCACTGAAAATGGTACATCTAATCCAATTTCTTGGAGCATATGAGAGGATTTGAAAATTTGTTCTGGAGTCCCTTCCTCTAATATCTCTCCCTTATTTAAAATAATGACACGGTCTGATTGTGCCGCTTCTTCTAAATCGTGCGTAATTGATAACACGGTAATACCTTTTTGATTAACAAGTTGTCTAACCGTTTCTACTACTTCACGTCTCCCTTGGGGGTCTAGCATTGACGTTGCTTCATCTAATATTAAAATAGATGGCTGAAGTGCTAAAACGCCTGCTATTGCCACTCGCTGTTTTTGCCCACCAGATAACGAATGAGGCTCATCATTAAGAAAATCTTCCATACGGACAAGTTTGAGAGCCTGATCTAATCTTTCTACCATCTGTTCTCTTGGCATTCCGATATTCTCTAAGCCAAAAACAACGTCGTCTTGCACTGTCGTTCCAACAAATTGATTATCTGGGTTTTGAAATACCATCCCAATTTGTTTTCGAACATCCCATACCGTTTCCTCTGATAAAACCATTGTATCATTTACTGTAATAGTTCCTGCTTCTGGCAAAAACAAACCATTCAATAATTTTGCAAGTGTAGACTTCCCTGAACCGTTTTGTCCAATAACAGATACCCATTCTCCCTCATATAAGGAAAATGAAACATCTTTTAATGCATAAGTGGCTGCCCCAGGATATTGAAAGGATATATTTTCTGTCCGAAGTTTCTCTTTTTTCAATACAAGGCACCCTTTCCTTCGCCAAGTTAGCCTATTTTTATATTTAAAAAAAAGGGCCATGACCAGTTTCTTGAAAAGAACTGTCCTGCCCTTTTAATTATCATTATACTAACTCGATAATTACCATTGGTGCTGCGTCTCCGCGACGTGGACCAATTTTTGCAATACGAGTGTATCCGCCTTGGCGCTCAGCATAGCGTGGAGCTACATCAGCGAATAATTTTTGAAGTGCATCTTGACCAGTCTCAGCGTTAGCTACTTCATTGCGAATGAAAGCTGCTGCTTGACGACGAGCATGAAGATCTCCGCGTTTACCTAAAGTGATCATTTTTTCCACTACAGAACGAAGTTCTTTTGCACGAGTTTCTGTCGTTTGGATGCGCTCGTTGATAATTAAATCAGTAGCTAAGTCACGTAACATAGCTTTACGTTGCGCACTTGTACGGCCTAATTTTCTGTATGCCATTCGTAGTTCCCTCCTTTGTTGATGGGTTTAAATCCTCAGTCGTCTTTACGTAAACCTAAACCTAATTCTTCAAGTTTATGTTTAACTTCTTCTAAGGATTTACGTCCTAAGTTACGAACTTTCATCATATCTTCTTCTGTTTTGTTCGCAAGCTCTTGTACAGTATTAATTCCTGCACGTTTAAGGCAATTATAAGAACGAACAGAAAGATCTAGTTCCTCGATAGTCATCTCAAGAACTTTCTCTTTTTGATCTTCTTCCTTCTCAACCATAATCTCAGCATTTTGTGCTTCATCAGTTAAACCAACAAAGATATTTAAATGCTCAGTTAAGATTTTGGCACCTAAAGAGATAGCTTCTTTTGGCCCGATGCTTCCATCCGTCCATACATCAAGCGTAAGCTTATCATAATTAGCCACTTGTCCGACACGTGTCTTTTCCACTTGGTAAGTCACACGTGATACTGGAGTATAAATAGAATCAATAGGAATTACTCCTATTGGTTGATCTTCGCTTTTATTTGCATCAGCTGGCGTATACCCACGGCCACGCTTTGCAGTTAAACGCACGCGGAAATGCGCATCTTTTGCTAACGTTGCAATGTGTAAATCTGGATTTAAGATTTCTACATCACTATCGTGAGTAATATCAGCAGCTGTGACAATACCTTCGCCCTGCACATCAATTTCCAACGTCTTCTCTTCTTCAGAGTAGATTTTAAGAGCTAACTTTTTCAAGTTTAAGATGATCGTTGTAACGTCTTCTACTACGCCCTCAACTGTTGAAAATTCATGTAATACGCCATCGATTTGGATAGCAGTAACAGCGGCACCAGGGAGTGAAGATAAAAGAATACGACGTAAGGAGTTACCCAACGTAGTACCATATCCACGCTCAAGCGGTTCAATTACGAATTTACCATATTTAGCATCTTCGTTAAGTTCAACCGTTTCGATTTTCGGCTTTTCGATTTCAATCATTAACTAAACCCTCCTTCAAAACGTCGAAACCCCGGTTAAACAAAGGTACAACCCCTGTCTAACCGAAAGTCCCCCTTAGGCAGTTCCCGATTGTGCACAACAAGCGATGTTTCTGTACGAAATTTCTCGATAATGCATCATATCCATTATAGACAAAAGGGAAAATTCTATACAGAAAAATTACACACGACGACGTTTTGGTGGACGACATCCATTATGAGGAACTGGAGTAACATCTCTAATTGCTGTTACTTCTAGACCTGCAGCTTGAAGAGCACGAATTGCAGCTTCACGACCAGCACCAGGACCTTTAACAGTAACCTCTAAAGTTTTTAAACCGTGTTCCATTGCAGCTTTAGCAGCAGTTTCAGCAGCCATTTGCGCAGCGAATGGAGTAGATTTACGAGATCCACGGAAACCAAGTGCACCAGCACTAGACCAAGAAAGTGCGTTACCGTGAGTATCTGTAAGAGTTACGATTGTGTTGTTGAAAGTAGAACGAATATGAGCTATACCAGCTTCAATATTCTTTTTCACACGTTTTTTACGAGTGTTTGTTTTACGTGCCATTGTTAGTTCAACCTCCTTTACTTATTATTTCTTTTTATTTGCTACTGTACGACGTGGACCTTTACGTGTACGAGCATTGTTTTTAGAATTTTGACCACGAACTGGTAAGCCACGACGGTGACGAAGACCACGGTAAGAACCGATCTCCATTAGACGTTTAATGTTAAGAGATACTTCACGACGAAGGTCTCCCTCAACTTTAATACGATCGATGATATCACGGATACGTCCTAATTCGTCTTCCGTTAAATCACGAACTCGTGTTTCTTCAGAAATACCTGCTTCAGCAAGAATTTTTTCAGCAGTTGTGCGACCAATGCCGAATACGTAAGTTAAAGAAATAACAACGCGTTTGTCTCGAGGAATATCTACACCTGCGATACGTGCCATTACGAATGCACCTCCTTCTGATTAACCTTGTTTTTGTTTATGTTTAGGGTTTTCACAAATAACCATTACTTTTCCACGTCTACGAATAACTTTACATTTTTCGCAGATTGGTTTAACTGACGGTCTTACTTTCATGTCTCGAACCTCCTTAAAGATTACGGAGTGCTATATTATTTAAAACGGTACGTAATACGACCACGATTTAAATCGTACGGAGATAATTCTACCGTAACTTTGTCTCCTGGTAAAATACGAATGAAGTTCATACGGATTTTACCAGAAACGTGAGCCAATACGACATGCCCATTCTCTAATTCTACTTTGAACATAGCATTTGGCAACGTTTCAAGAACGGTACCTTCGACTTCAATTACATCATCTTTAGCCATTCAATAGTTCTCCCTTCTTCAAATCAGTAACATTTTACACTGCTCTGAAATCCCGGAGAGCCAGCTACTTATAAAGTGGTAAGGATTTCGTATCCTGCTTCTGTAAGAGCAATCGTGTGCTCAAAATGGGCACACCATTTACCATCTACCGTTACCACTGTCCAGTCATCAGATAGTGTTTTTACATATCGTCTTCCTTGATTCACCATCGGCTCAACACAGATGACCATTCCCGGCTTTAATCTAGGGCCTCTATTTGGTGGACCATAGTGCGGGATTTGAGGGTCCTCATGTAAGTCTTGCCCGATTCCGTGACCAACATACTCCCTAACGATCGAGAATCCATTCTCTTCAGCATGGGTTTGAACCGCATGTGAGATATTTGATAATCTCTCGCCTGGTTTTACTTGTTCTAGACCAAGATACAACGATTTTTCTGTGACATCAAGTAGCTTTTGAACAGATTCAGAAATGTTTCCAACTGGATACGTCCATGCAGAATCTCCATGGTACCCATTGTATTTCGCACCAATATCGATACTGATGATATCGCCCTCTTTGAGCTTGCGCTTCCCTGGAATTCCGTGTACAAGCTCTTCATTTACAGAAGCACATATGCTCCCCGGAAATCCGTTGTATCCTTTAAAAGATGGCGTAGCACCATATTTTTGAATCGTCTTTTCCGCTATTTGATCGAGCTCTTTCGTTGTAATTCCTGGAGTAATGTGTTGTTTCAACTCTTGATGAGTCAAAGCAACGATCCTGCCAGCTTCTCGCATGATTTCTATCTCGCGAGGAGTTTTGCAGATTATCATTACGCTAAGCCTCCGATGAGAACATCGATATCAGCAAATACTTTATTGATATCTTGCTCACCATTAATGCTTTGTAAGTAACCAAGCTCTTCGTAGAAATCAAGCAAAGGTTTTGTTTGCTTAATATTTACATCTAAACGATTTGCTACAGTTTCTTCATTGTCATCAGAGCGTTGATATAATTCGCCACCACATTTATCGCACACATCAGCTTTTGCTGGTGGATTGAATTCTAAGTGGTAAGTCGCACCGCACTCTTTACAAATGCGACGGCCTGTAAGGCGTTTTAATAACAACCCTGAATCCACATTAATGTTTAAAACATAGTCGATTTTTTTGCCAAGATCTTTCATAATTTCTTCAAGAGCTGATGCTTGTGCAACAGTTCGTGGGAAACCGTCTAGTAAGAAACCTCTTACGCAGTCGTCTTGACTTAAACGTTCACGAACGATTCCGATTGTAACTTCATCTGGAACAAGTGCACCTTTATCAATAAAAGATTTTGCTTGTAGACCCATTTCAGTTTCAGCCTTCATAGCTGCACGGAACATGTCTCCTGTTGAAATGTGAGGGATGTTATACTTGGCAACAATCTGTTCGGCTTGTGTACCTTTACCAGCACCAGGAAGCCCCATTAAAATTAAGTTCATCCTTGTTCCCCCTCAGAGTACATGAGCATGTAGGGAAGACAATTCTTCCCACTTACTCACTGCTTGATAAACCCTTTGTAATGGCGTTTTACCAGTTGGCTTTCTAGCTGCTTCATTGTTTCTAAAGCAACGCCGACAACGATTAACATACTCGTTCCACCGATCTGTGCAGATGGAGGAAGATTTCCCAATTTCGTAAAGATAACTGGTAAGATTGCAATCGCTGCTAGGAAAATTGATCCTACAAAGGTCAAACGATACAAGATTTTTGTTAGATATTGTTCCGTATTCTTACCCGGACGAATACCTGGAACATATCCACCTTGCTTGTTTAGATTCTCTGACATTTGCTCTGGATTAACCTGAACAAATGCATAGAAATATGTGAAGGCTACAATGAGCGCAACATATATGATCATTCCCACTGGGTGAGAATAGTTAAAGTTTGCAATAATCCACTGCGATACATCATGTTTCGGGAAGAACTGTGCAATAGTCGGAGGCGTAATTAAGAATGAAACAGCAAAAATTACTGGAATAACACCAGCACTATTTACCTTAAGCGGTAAATGTGTGTTTTGTGCTCCAGCATAACCACCATTTCCTCCTGTTACACGCTTCGCATATTGAATTGGGATCTTTCTAACAGCCTGTTGAATGAAAATAACACCCACAATAACTGCTAGCACAGCTAGTAAAATCAATGCAACTTTAACGATACTCATGAACAATTGATCTCCGATATTTTGAAACTGTTGCTGATACACTTGAGATATAACACTTGGGATCGCCGCGGCAATACCGCCAAAGATAAGGATGGAAATACCATTACCTACACCTTTAGCTGTAATCTGTTCACCTAACCACATTAAAAATGCAGTACCAGCAGTCAGTACCGTAGCAATGTATAAATAAGTGCTCCAACCTGGATTCAAAATTAATTGTCCACCTACCATACCGTTAAAACCGATTGACATACCAAACCCCTGAATAAACGCAAGAACAATTGTAAAGTAACGCGTGAATTGCGTTAATTTACGACGGCCCATTTCACCTTGCTTCGACCATTCCGAAAATTTAGGAACAACATCCATCTGCAATAATTGCACGATGATGGATGCTGTAATATACGGCATGATTCCCATCGCAAAGATGGAGAAGTTTTTCAAGGCTCCACCGCCAAATGTATTTAGAATACCTAAAGCATTTAATTGATCTTGTGCCTTCAGTACGTCTCCATTTGTAAATGGCACGGGGATAAACGTGCCAATCCTGAATACGATTAACATCGCTAAAGTGAATAATATTTTACGTCTTATCTCAGCAACGCGCATAAAGTTGGAGATTGTACGAAACATTAGATCACCTCAACTGATCCGCCAGCTGCTTCAATTGCTTCTTTAGCACTTGAAGAGAACTTGTGCGCTTTAACAGTTAGTTTTTTCTCTACTGCTCCGCTTGCAAGAACTTTAACACCGTCGTTTAACTTGCTGATAACGCCAGTTTCCAGCAATAATTCAGGTGTTACTTCTGTACCATCTTCAAAACGATTTAACGTTGATAAGTTTACAATAGCAAACTCTTTACGGTTAATGTTTGTGAAGCCGCGTTTTGGTAAACGACGGAATAATGGAGTTTGACCACCTTCGAAGCCAAGACGAACACCGCCGCCAGAACGTGCGTTTTGTCCTTTATGACCTTTACCAGCAGTTTTACCGTTACCAGAACCGATACCACGACCGACACGGTTACGTACTTTACGAGAACCTTCTGCAGGTTTTAATTCATGAAGTTTCATTCCCAGGCACCTCCTTATATTAATGAGTTATCCTTAAGCTTCTTTTACAGTTACAAGGTGAGAAACTTTGTTGATCATACCAAGAATAGCAGGAGTTTCTTCCTTAACTACAGTTGAATTCAACTTTTTAAGACCTAAAGCTTCTACCGTCGCACGTTGATCTTGTGGACGACCAATTACACTACGAGTGAGGGTAATTTCTAACTTTTTCGCCATTTGTTTTCCCTCCTTAACCTAGTAGCTCTTCTACAGATTTACCGCGTAATTTTGCAACATCTTCAGCGCGCTTAAGTTCGCTTAATCCGTTCACAGTAGCGCGAATCATGTTGATTGGTGTGTTAGAACCAAGAGATTTCGAAAGAATATCTTGTACACCAGCTAATTCAAGGACCGCACGAACAGGTCCACCAGCAATAACACCAGTACCCTCAGCAGCAGGTTTTAAGAATACTTCACCAGCGCCAAAATGACCGTTGATTGTGTGTGGAATTGTTGTACCAACTAATGGTACAGCGATTAAGTTTTTCTTAGCGTCTTCGATAGCTTTACGGATTGCGTCTGGTACCTCTTGTGCTTTACCAGTACCGAATCCAACATGACCGTTTTTATCGCCAACTACAACTAGTGCAGCAAAGCGGAAACGACGACCACCCTTAACAACTTTCGCGACACGATTTATCGTAACTACACGTTCTTCAAGTTCTAATTTACTTGGGTCAATGCGATGCATCAATTTTCCCTCCTTTGACCATTAAAATTGTAATCCAGCCTCACGAGCAGCTTCAGCTAGAGCTTTAACACGGCCATGGTATAAGTAACCACCGCGATCAAATACTACTTCTTTAACGCCTTTCTCTACAGCACGCTTAGCAACTGATTCTCCAACTTTCGTAGCAGCTTCAATATTGCTAGTACCGTTAAGAGCAAGGTCTTTATCAAGAGTAGATGCACTTACTAACGTTACACCATTCACATCATCAATAACTTGAGCGTAAATATGTTGGTTAGAACGGAACACGTTTAAACGTGGACGCTCTGCAGTACCAGTAAGTTTAGCACGTACACGTGCATGTCTTTTCTTACGAGTCGCATTTTTATCAGCTTTAGTGATCATTCTTGTCACTCCTTTCTCTCACCTAACGGGTTTACTTAGCAGTTTTACCTTCTTTACGACGAACAACTTCGCCTTCGTAACGAATACCTTTACCTTTGTAAGGCTCAGGAGCACGTACAGCACGGATGTTAGCAGCGAATTCGCCAACACGTTGCTTGTCGATACCTTTAATTACGATCTTAGTTGGTGCAGGTACTTCAACTTCAAGACCTGCTTCCGGAGTCATTTCTACTGGATGAGAATAACCTACGCTTAATACAAGTTTATCACCTTGTTTTTGAGCACGGTAACCAACACCGACTAATTCAAGTCCGCGTGCGAAACCTTCAGTTACACCTTCAACCATGTTTCCGATTAAAGCACGAGTTGTACCGTGTAATGCACGGTGTTCCTTCTGTTCAGATGGACGCTCAACTGTTAATGTATTCTCTTCAATTTTGATAAGCATATCAGCATTGAAAGTACGAGTTAATTCACCTTTAGGGCCTTTTACTGTTACAGTATTGTCTTCTGCAACTGTAATAGTAACACCTGCAGGGATTTCAAGAATCTTTTTACCAATACGAGACATGTGGTCACACCTCCGTTCGTTTTAAATATATATTACCAAACGTATGCTACTACTTCTCCACCAGTTTGTAATTGACGAGCGTCTTTGTCTGTCATTACTCCCTTAGATGTAGAAACAAGAGCGATACCTAATCCGTTAAGTACACGTGGTACTTCGTCAGCTTTAGCGTAAACGCGTAAGCCAGGTTTACTGATACGTTTTAATCCAGTGATTACACGTTCATTGTTTGCACCATATTTCAGGAAAATACGAAGGATACCTTGTTTGTTATCCTCGATGTATTCTACATCACGAATGAAACCTTCACGTTTTAAAAGTTCAGCGATCTCTTTTTTGATTTTAGAAGCAGGAACCTCTAATTTCTCATGACGTACCATGTTCGCATTACGGATGCGAGTAAGCATGTCTGCAATTGGATCTGTCATCACCATGTGTTTTACCTCCTTCCCATTTGTGGGTTTTACCAACTAGCTTTTTTAACACCAGGAATTTGACCTTTATATGCAAGTTCACGGAAACAAATACGGCAAAGTTTAAATTTGCGGTATACAGAATGCGGACGACCGCAGCGTTCGCAACGTGTATACTCTTGTACTTTAAACTTAGGAGTACGCTTTTGTTTCGCTATCATAGATTTTTTAGCCACGTTTTCGCCTCCTCTACTTAGCGTTGGCTTCCATTATTTTTGGAATGGCATACCGAATTGTGTTAAAAGTTCACGAGCTTCTTCATCAGTTTTCGCTGTAGTAACGATTACGATGTCCATACCGCGGACTTTGCTTACTTTATCATAATCAATCTCAGGGAAAATAAGTTGCTCTTTAACACCTAATGTATAGTTTCCACGACCATCGAATGATTTCTTAGAAACACCACGGAAATCACGTACACGTGGTAAAGAAACTGATACTAATTTATCGAAGAACTCATACATTTGCTCGCCGCGTAAAGTTACTTTCGCACCGATTGGCATACCTTCACGAAGACGGAAACCAGCGATTGATTTTTTAGCACGAGTTACAACAGGTTTTTGACCTGTGATTTGTGTTAATTCTTCTACTGCGTTGTCTAACGCTTTTGAGTTAGATACCGCGTCACCAACACCAGTGTTGATTACGATCTTTTCGATTTTTGGTACCTGCATTACAGATTTATAGTTAAACTTGCTCACTAGAGCAGGAGTAATTTCCTTTTGGAACTTCTCTTTAAGGCGATTCAATGAAGTGACCTCCTTTCTTAAGAAAATTATTTATCTAATAATTCACCAGATTTTTTTGCAATACGAACTTTTTTACCATCTTCTACTTTGAAGCCTACACGAGTAGGTTCACCTGTTTTCGGATCTAAAATCATAACGTTAGAAACGTGAATAGGTGCTTCTTTAGTAATAATTCCACCTTGTGGATTTAATTGAGATGGCTTAGAGTGCTTCTTAACGATATTGACACCCTCAACGATAACACGGTTTTGCTTTGGGAAAGCCACAAGGATAACGCCTTGTTTTCCTTTGTCTTTACCAGTGATTACCTGTACTTTATCACCTTTTTTTACATGCATCTTAATTCTGCACCTCCTTAGCAAGGCAATACCTTAAATTATAGAACTTCTGGAGCTAAAGAAACGATCTTCATGAAGTTGCTATCACGTAATTCACGAGCTACTGGTCCGAAGATACGAGTACCACGTGGGCTCTTATCGTCTTTAATGATAACCGCTGCGTTTTCATCAAATTTGATGTAAGAACCGTCCGGACGACGAGCTCCGCTCTTCGTACGTACCACTACTGCTTTAACAACGTCACCTTTTTTAACAACGCCACCTGGTGTTGCTTGTTTTACCGTAGCAACGATAATGTCACCAATGTTAGCATATTTACGACCAGAGCCGCCTAATACTTTAATTGTTAAAAGTTCACGTGCACCAGAGTTGTCAGCAACTTTCAAACGAGATTCTTGTTGGATCATGTTATGAAACCTCCCTTCGGACTAAAAATTCCGATTCGTCTATTTAGATAATAACCGCTTCTTCAACGATTTCAACTAAACGGAAACGCTTAGTAGCAGAAAGCGGGCGAGTTTCCATGATTTTAACGATATCGCCAAGTTTCGCTTGGTTTTGCTCATCATGGGCTTTGTACTTCTTAGAATACTTAACACGTTTTCCGTACAAGGAATGAGTTTTGTAAGTTTCAACTAAAACTGTAATCGTTTTGTCCATTTTGTCAGACACTACACGACCAGTATAAACTTTGCGTTGGTTACGTTCGCTCACTATGCAAACCTCCCCTCAATTTATCGATTAATTCCGATCTCTCTTTCACGAACTACAGTTTTCATACGAGCAATTGCTTTACGCACTTCACGAATGCGAGTTGGATTCTCTAATTGTCCTGTAGCAAGTTGGAAGCGAAGATTAAACAACTCTTCCTTTAAAGCTTTAACTTTTGTTTCGATTTCGGCAGTGGTTAATTCACGAATATCATTAGTTTTCATTAGATTCACCACCATTTTCTTCACGTTTTACGAATTTACATTTCACAGGTAACTTGTGAGCTGCAAGACGTAATGCTTCGCGTGCTACCTCTTCAGATACACCCGCGATTTCGAACATAATTTTCCCAGGTTTTACTACTGCTACCCAGCCTTCTGGTGCCCCTTTACCGGAACCCATACGTACTTCTAGAGGTTTTGCAGTGTAAGGTTTAGAAGGGAAAATTTTAATCCATACTTTACCGCCACGTTTCATGTAACGAGTCATTGCACGACGAGCAGCTTCGATTTGACGGTTTGTAATCCATGAAGCAGCTTGTGCTTGTAAACCGAATTCACCGAAAGCAATTTCAGTTCCACCTTTAGCACGACCACGCATTTTACCACGATGCTCTCTACGATATTTTACGCGTTTTGGCATTAACATATTATTTTCCTCCTTCCTCAGAAGCTTTCTTTTTTGTAGGAAGGACTTCTCCACGGTAGATCCATACTTTTACGCCTAATTTACCGTATGTTGTATCAGCTTCAACTGCTGCATAGTCAATATCAGCGCGAAGTGTATGAAGTGGAACAGTTCCTTCACTGTAAGATTCTGCACGAGCGATATCAGCTCCGCCAAGACGACCAGAAACCTGTGTTTTAATACCTTTAGCACCTGCACGCATAGCACGTTGAATAACTTGCTTTTGTGCACGACGGAATGATACACGGTTTTCTAATTGACGAGCGATGTTTTCGCCTACTAATTTAGCGTTAAGATCAGCTCTCTTAACTTCTAAAATGTTGATGTGTACACGCTTGCCTGTTAATTGGTTAAGAGCTTTACGAAGTGCTTCAACTTCAGTACCACCTTTACCAATTACCATACCAGGTTTTGCAGTGTGAATTGTAACATTTACACGATTTGCTGCACGTTCGATTTCTACTTTAGCAACAGCAGAATCTTTTAAGCGTACATTAATGTACTCACGGATTTTGATGTCTTCATGTAATAATGTAGCGTAATCTTTCTCAGCGAACCAACGAGATTCCCAGTCACGGATAACGCCGACACGAAGACCAATTGGATTAACCTTTTGACCCATCGATTATCCCTCCTTCTTTTCTGATACCACAACTGTGATGTGGCTTGTGCGTTTGTTAATTTGGCTTGCACGACCCATTGCACGTGGACGGAAACGTTTTAACGTTGGACCTTCGTCAACGAAAACTTTTTCAACAACTAGGTTGTTAATGTCCATCTCATAATTGTGCTCTGCATTTGCGATTGCAGATTTTAAAACTTTTTCTACAACTGGAGAAGCAGTTTTTGGTGTGTGGTTAAGGATAGCAATCGCTTCACCCACTTGCTTACCTCGGATTAAGTCTACTACTAAACGAACTTTACGAGGAGCAATACGAACTGTTCTCGCTACTGCTTTAGCTTGCATTGAAGTGCCTCCTCTCATTATCTTCTAGTTTTCTTATCGTCAGCAAGGTGACCTTTGTACGTACGAGTTGGTGCGAATTCACCTAACTTATGGCCAACCATATCCTCAGTGATGTACACAGGTACGTGTTTACGACCATCATATACAGCGATTGTGTGTCCGATGAACTGAGGGAAGATTGTTGAACGGCGAGACCAAGTTTTAACAACTTGTTTTTGCTCAGATGCAACTAATTTTTCCATTTTGCTCATTAAGTGATCATCGACAAATGGTCCTTTTTTTAAGCTACGAGCCATTTTGGTGCCTCCCTTCGTGATTGGCGTACGGTTCTAGAAATGAACCGTACTACAATCCCATTATTTTTTACGACGACGAACGATGAATTTGTCAGACGCTTTGTTTTTCTTACGAGTCTTGAATCCAAGAGTTGGTTTACCCCATGGAGACATTGGAGACTTACGTCCGATTGGAGAACGTCCTTCACCACCACCGTGTGGGTGATCAACCGGGTTCATTACAGAACCACGAACTGTTGGGCGTTTACCTAACCAGCGAGAGCGACCTGCTTTACCGATTTTGATAAGTTCGTGTTGTTCGTTACCTACTTGACCGATTGAAGCGCGACAAGCAGATAATACAAGACGTACTTCACCAGAAGTTAAACGTACAAGTACGTATTTACCTTCTTTACCAAGTACTTGAGCAGATGTACCAGCAGAACGAACTAATTGTCCGCCACGACCAGGCTTAAGCTCGATGTTATGAACAACAGTACCTACTGGAATGTTGATTAATGGTAATGCGTTACCGATTTTAATGTCAGCTTCTGGGCCAGACATAACTTCCATACCTACTTCTAAAGATTTAGGAGCAAGAATGTAACGTTTTTCACCGTCAACGTAGTTAATTAATGCGATATTCGCAGAGCGGTTTGGATCGTATTCGATCGTAGCAACGCGTCCTGGAATTCCATCTTTGTTACGCTTAAAGTCGATGATACGGTATTGACGCTTATGTCCGCCACCTTGATGACGTACAGTGATTTTACCTTGGTTATTACGACCAGCCTTCTTGCTTAAAGGAGCAAGTAATGACTTTTCGGGTCTATCAGTCGTGATTTCAGCGAAATCATTCGTAGTCATATTACGACGACCGTTAGTAGTTGGATTATACTTTTTGATTCCCATCTCAATTTCCCTCCTTCTTTAGTAAGAATTAAACGCCTTGGAAGATTTCGATTTCTTTGCTGTCAGCAGTTAGCTTAACGATTGCTTTACGACGACGGCTAGTAAAACCAGCGTGACGACCAACGCGTTTTGCTTTCGGCTTGTAGTTCATGATGTTCACTTTTTCTACTTTAACACCAAAGATCGCTTCAAGAGCATCTTTAACTTCTGTTTTATTAGATTTAACGTCCACATCGAACGTGTATTTTTTTTCAGCCATCATTTCCATAGAACGTTCAGTGATAACTGGGCGCTTAATGATATCACGAGGATCTCTCATTATGCAAGCACCTCCTCTACTTTTTCCACTGCCGCTTTTGTCATGATTAGCTTATCATGATGAAGCACGTCTAAAACGTTTACGCCATCAGCAGTGATTACTGTTACTCCAGGGATATTGCGAGCAGATAACTCTACAGATTCGTTTGCATCAGCAGTTACGATAAGAGCTTTCTTCTCAACAGTTAATCCTTTAAGTACTGCTAGCATATCTTTTGTTTTTGGTGCATTTAACACTAGGTCTTCAAGAACTACAATGTTGTTCTCAACTACTTTAGTAGCTAATGCAGATTTGATTGCTAAACGACGAACTTTCTTAGGAAGTTTGTACGCATAGCTTCTTGGTGTAGGTCCGAATACCGTACCACCACCACGCCATTGAGGAGAGCGGATAGACCCTTGACGAGCACGTCCAGTTCCTTTTTGACGCCATGGTTTACGACCACCACCGCGAACTTCAGAGCGAGTTTTTACTTTGTGTGTACCTTGACGTAAAGATGCACGTTGCATCATTACAGCTTCGAAAAGTACAGCTTCATTTGGTTCGATACCGAAAATAGCTTCAGCTAATTCGATTTCACCAACCTGTGAACCAGTTTGGTTATATACAGTAACTTTTGGCATTGGAATTCCTCCTTCCTATTGTGAATTATTTGCTAACCTTCACAGCGCCTTGAACAACTACAAGAGATTTCTTAGCACCTGGAACGTTACCTTTTACTAGTAATAAGTTGCGCTCAGTGTCAACTTGAACGATTTCTAAGTTTTGGATAGTAACTTGGTCTCCACCCATACGTCCAGCAAGTTTTTTGCCTTTGAATACACGGTTCGGAGCAACTGGGCCCATTGAACCTGGACGACGGTGATAGCGAGAACCATGAGACATAGGTCCGCGAGATTGTCCGTGGCGTTTGATAACACCTTGGAAACCTTTACCTTTAGAAATTCCTGTTACATCAACGATTTCACCTGTAGCGAATACGTCAACTTTTACCTCTTGACCAACCTCTAATCCGTCCACGTCTGCATCGCGGATTTCGCGAATGAAGCGCTTAGGAGTTGTAGATGCTTTAGCAGTGTGGCCTTGTTCAGGTTTGTTAGTTAACTTTTCACGTTTATCTTCAAATCCTAACTGGATTGCATTGTAGCCATCAGTTTCAGTTGTTTTCTTTTGAAGAACAACGTTTGGATTAGCAGCGATAACTGTTACTGGGATTAACTCACCGTTCTCAGCAAATACTTGAGTCATACCGATCTTTCTTCCTAAGATTCCTTTGGTCATGAGTTACACCTCCTACATTTTTAAGTTATATAAATTATAGTTTGATTTCGATATCTACACCAGATGGTAAGTCTAAACGCATTAATGAATCTACTGTTTGTGGAGTAGGACTCACGATGTCGATTAGACGTTTGTGCGTGCGCATTTCGAATTGCTCACGAGAATCTTTGTACTTATGAACAGCACGAAGAATTGTGTAAACAGTTTTTTCAGTTGGTAATGGGATCGGACCAGAAACTGTTGCCCCAGAACGCTTAGCTGTTTCTACAATTTTCTCAGCTGACTGATCAAGAATACGGTGATCGTAAGCTTTTAAACGGATACGAATTTTTTCTTTTGCCATTATTTTCCCTCCTTCGTTCGCCTATTTCTAAAATAGACCTTCTCCATGGAAATTTCCCCACACCATGCCATGGCAAAGCGGCCGGGTGTGTCAGCAACCTTCCACTTCATCGCAGTCAAAGACCAACATTGTCTATTATACAATGTTATTCGTCTAGATGCAAGCATCTTTTTGTTTGCATCCGCTTTTCTCTACTTTTGCTATTATACATGGCACTTTAAAGAATTTCAAGTTTTCATCTAACAGAATTCATTTTACAGTTTCTGGATTATCTTTTGTTGTTTTTATATACTATAGAAGAAACTCGTCAAAACAAAAAAAACACTCTCTTCTCCCTTATATAAACGCAAACAAAAAACCTAAGGGAAAATCCCTTAGGTTTTTTTATATCAGTTAAGATTACTCAACGATAGTAGCAACTACACCGTAACCTACTGTACGTCCACCTTCACGAATAGAGAATTTAGTTCCCTCTTCGATAGCGATTGGAGCGATAAGTTCGATAGTCATTTCGATGTTGTCACCAGGCATTACCATTTCAGTACCTTCTGGTAATTGGATGATACCAGTTACGTCAGTTGTACGGAAGTAGAACTGAGGACGGTAGTTAGCGAAGAATGGAGTGTGACGTCCACCTTCTTCTTTAGATAATACGAAAACTTCAGCTTTGAATTTAGCGTGAGCTTTTACAGAACCGCTTTTTGCAAGTACTTGTCCACGTTGGATGTCTTCACGAGCAACCCCACGAAGTAAAGCACCGATGTTGTCTCCAGCTTGAGCTTGGTCAAGAAGTTTACGGAACATCTCTACACCAGTTACAGTTGTAGAAGCATTTTCTTCAGCAAGACCGATGATTTCTACTACGTCACCAACTTTAACGATACCGCGCTCAACACGACCAGTAGCAACTGTACCACGACCTGTGATAGAGAATACGTCCTCTACAGGCATTAAGAATGGTTTGTCAGTTTCACGTTCTGGAGTTGGGATGTAAGCATCAACTTCAGCCATTAATTCAATGATTTTTGCTTCCCAATCAGCTTCTCCTTGAAGAGCTTTAAGAGCAGAACCTTTGATTACAGGAATGTCGTCGCCTGGGAATCCGTATTCAGATAATAGGTCGCGAACTTCCATTTCTACTAATTCTAATAATTCTTCGTCATCTACCATGTCGCATTTGTTTAAGAATACAACGATGTAAGGAACACCTACTTGACGAGAAAGAAGGATGTGCTCACGTGTTTGAGGCATTGGGCCATCAGCAGCAGATACTACTAAGATACCGCCGTCCATTTGAGCAGCACCAGTGATCATGTTTTTAACATAGTCAGCGTGACCTGGGCAGTCAACGTGTGCATAGTGACGAGTTTCAGTTTCGTACTCAACGTGTGCAGTTGAGATTGTGATACCGCGCTCTCTTTCTTCTGGAGCAGCATCGATTTGATCGTATCCGCGTGCTTCAGCACCACCAGCTTTTGCAAGAACTGTAGTGATCGCAGCAGTTAATGTAGTTTTACCATGGTCAACGTGGCCGATTGTACCGATGTTAACATGGGGTTTAGAACGTTCGAATTTAGCTTTAGCCATTCTAAATTCCTCCTTAGTTTATATAGGTTATTTTATATTTAGACTAGAAAGTGAAACTTACGTCCCACTTTCTAAGCTTACATAAGTAGTTATACTTGAACAATCGATAAAAATCAATTATTCACCTTTATTTTTTTTGATAATTTCTTCAGAAACAGACTTTGGTACTTCTTCATAGTGGTCAAACACCATAGAGAATGTTCCGCGTCCTTGAGTGTTAGAACGTAATGACGTTGCATAACCGAACATTTCAGAAAGTGGAACCATAGCGCGAACAACTTGTGCGTTACCGCGAGCTTCCATACCTTCTACACGTCCACGACGAGATGTTACGTCACCCATAATGTCACCCATGTACTCTTCAGGAATTACAACTTCAACTTTCATCATTGGCTCAAGAATTACTGGGCTACATTTAGAAACCGCAGCTTTAAGTGCCATAGATGCAGCGATTTTGAACGCCATCTCAGATGAATCGACATCATGGTAAGATCCGTCAACTAATGCAGCTTTAATGTCAACTAGTGGATAACCAGCTAGTACACCATTTTTAAGTGCATCTTCAAGACCTGCTCCAACAGCTGGGATGTATTCACGAGGAACTACACCACCGACGATCTTGTTTTCGAATTCGAATCCTTTACCTTCTTCGTTAGGTTCAAACTCAATCCAAACGTGACCGAATTGTCCACGACCACCAGATTGACGAGCGAACTTACCTTCAACTTTCGCAGCAGCGCGGAAAGTCTCACGGTATGCTACCTGAGGAGCACCAACGTTTGCTTCCACTTTGAATTCACGACGCATACGGTCAACGATGATATCAAGGTGAAGTTCACCCATACCAGCGATGATAGTTTGGCCAGTTTCTTGGTCAGTGTGAGCACGGAATGTTGGATCTTCTTCAGAAAGCTTAGATAATGCTGTACCCATTTTATCTTGGTCAGCTTTAGATTTTGGTTCGATAGCTACAGAGATAACTGGCTCTGGGAATTCCATAGACTCAAGGATAACAAGGCTCTTCTCGTCACAAAGAGTATCACCAGTAGTAGTATCTTTTAAACCTACAGCAGCAGCGATATCACCAGCGTAAACTGTTGAAATCTCTTCACGGCTGTTAGCGTGCATTTGTAGGATACGACCTACACGCTCACGCTTACCTTTAGTTGAGTTTTTCACGTATGATCCAGAGTTTAACACACCAGAGTACACACGGAAGAACGTTAACTTACCAACATAAGGGTCAGTCATGATTTTGAATGCTAAAGCTGCGAATGGTTCTTCATCGCTAGACTTACGTTCTACTTCTTCATCTGTATCCGGTAGAGTACCTTTAATAGCAGGTACATCTAGTGGAGATGGAAGGTAGTCGATAACTGCGTCTAACAGAATTTGAACACCTTTGTTTTTGAATGCAGAACCACAGATTACTGGGAAGAATTCTACAGAAGTTGTAGCCTTACGGATACCAGCTTTAAGCTCTTCTACAGTGATTTCTTCACCTTCTAGGTACTTCATCATCATTTCTTCATCAAGCTCAGCTACCGCTTCAATAAGTTTTCCACGGTATTCTTCAGCTAATTCTTTGTGCTCTTCAGGAATTTCAACACGTTGAATGTCTGTTCCTAAATCGTTACCGTACATGTAAGCACACTCTTCAACAAGGTCAATGATACCATTGAACTCATCTTCAGCACCGATTGGTAACTGAATTGGATGTGCGTTTGCTTGTAAACGATCGTGGATTGTTCCTACAGAGTATAAGAAATCTGCACCGATCTTATCCATTTTGTTAACGAATACGATACGAGGTACGCCGTAAGTAGTAGCCTGACGCCAAACAGTTTCTGTTTGTGGTTCTACACCAGATTGCGCATCAAGTACTGCTACAGCACCATCAAGTACGCGTAAAGAACGTTCTACTTCTACTGTGAAATCTACGTGTCCTGGAGTATCAATGATGTTTACACGATGACCTTTCCATTGTGCTGTAGTTGCAGCAGAAGTAATTGTGATACCACGCTCTTGCTCTTGCTCCATCCAGTCCATCTGAGATGCACCTTCGTGAGTTTCACCGATTTTATGAATACGTCCTGTGTAGTACAGAATACGCTCAGTTGCTGTTGTTTTACCAGCATCGATGTGAGCCATGATACCAATATTACGAGTGTTTTCTAAAGAGAACTCTCTTGCCATTTGGTGTCTTGCTCCTTCCATATATGGATTGGATTTTTTTATTTTAAGTAGCAAAAAAGCCACTTTATATTGTTACACATGTCAGTATGTCCAGTACTCTCATTATGTAAAACGAGCGCCCGATGAAAGGGAGAGGCATTCTCCCTCTCCACACTTCCATAAGCGACAAATAAAGCGGTTTATGCTTACATTTATTTTACGTTGAATCCTACCAACGGTAATGAGCAAATGCTTTGTTAGCTTCTGCCATTTTATGAGTGTCTTCACGTTTCTTAACAGATGCACCAGCGTTGTTAGCTGCATCTAAGATTTCGTTAGCAAGACGCTCTTCCATAGTTTTTTCACCACGAAGACGAGCGTAGTTTACTAACCAACGAAGACCTAAAGTTGTACGGCGTTCTGGACGAACCTCAACTGGAACTTGGTAGTTAGCACCACCAACACGACGAGCACGTACTTCAAGAACAGGCATGATGTTCTTAAGAGCTTGCTCGAATACTTCCATTGGCTCTTTACCAGTACGTTCGTTTACGATATCGAACGCATTATAAAGAATTGTTTGAGATTTACCTTTTTTACCGTCAACCATCATTTTGTTGATAAGGCGTGTTACTAGCTTCGAATTGTACATTGGATCTGGTAACACGTCACGTTTAGCAACAGGTCCTTTACGAGGCATATTGAGTTCCTCCTTTCATTTTAAAGTTATTATTTTTTAGCAGGTTTTGGTCTCTTAGTACCATATTTAGAACGTCCTTGCATACGTTTGTCAACACCAGCTGTGTCAAGCGCACCACGAACGATGTGGTAACGTACCCCCGGTAAATCCTTTACACGACCACCGCGAATTAATACTACGCTATGCTCTTGTAGGTTATGACCGATACCTGGGATGTAAGCTGTAACCTCGATACCGTTTGTTAAACGTACACGAGCGTATTTACGTAACGCTGAGTTAGGTTTCTTTGGAGTCATTGTACCAACACGAGTACATACACCACGTTTTTGAGGTGCAGAGATATCAGTTGATTTTTTCTTTAAAGAGTTAAAACCTTTGTTTAACGCAGGTGATTTAGATTTCCATACTTTATCAGTACGACCATTTCTCACTAATTGGTTAATAGTAGGCATTTGATTATCCTCCCTTCGCATGTTTGTATGACCACATATCCAGGTGGTTCATTATTAGTTGAAAACAAAGTTTTTGCAAGGAAGAGCAAATGCTCTCTCCTCACAAAAACAGTTTTAACTTATTATTCCTATTGCTGAAGCTCCCACTTGAATCCCCGAAGCTTTACCAAGCTTACGAACTGATTCAACTTTTGTTATGGGCACGTTATATTGCATTGCAATACGAATGATAGCATGGGTTAACCGCATGTCAGCATCCTCTGCGATGACAACTTCTTTAACTGTACCATTTTTGATTGCTTCCAATGTGCGTTTATGACCAACGACTACATTTTCAGCAGTTGATACTTTTTGATAAGACATATAAATATCCTCCAAAGCATCGTTCAGGAGCAACCTTGATTATAGTAACATTTTGACTCATACAATGTCAACTAAGATTAATTGTTTTTATACAAAATTTATGCCGGAAAATTTTACTGTTCCACATAAACCTCATCGTTTTCTACATTCATGTCATCTTGTGTTGTTTTTACAAGATCCACTTTGCGATAACGATTCATACCTGTTCCAGCAGGAACAAGTTTACCGATAATAACATTTTCTTTTAATCCTAGAAGTTCATCGCGTTTACCCTTAATTGCTGCATCAGTTAAGACACGAGTTGTTTCTTGGAACGATGCTGCAGATAAGAATGAATCTGTTTCAAGTGAAGCTTTTGTAATACCAAGCAGAACAGGTCTAGCTGTTGCTGGTTGCTTACCTTGCAGTAAGACCTTAGCATTCGCATCAGTAAACTGATGGATATCTAGTAATGTTCCTGGTAATACATCTGTTTCACCTGCATCACTTACACGAACTTTACGTAACATTTGACGTACCATTACTTCTACGTGTTTGTCACCAATTTCTACCCCTTGCATACGGTATACTTTTTGAACTTCACGTAATAAGTATTCTTGAACCGCCGTAATGTCCGTTACTTTTAGTAATTCTTTCGGATCAATAGAACCTTCTGTTAACTCTTTACCGTGGCTAATTGGCTGTCCTGGAGTTACTTTCAGACGAGCACCGTAAGGAATAGCATACGTACGAGCTTCAACTTCACCCTGTACAACTACTTCTTGGCGATCTTTAACGTCGTTGATCGCTGCGATAACACCGTCGATTTCACTGATAACTGCCTGACCTTTCGGATTACGAGCTTCGAAGATCTCTTGGATACGAGGTAAACCTTGAGTGATATCATCTCCGGCAACCCCACCTGTATGGAATGTACGCATCGTTAACTGTGTACCTGGCTCACCGATAGATTGAGCTGCGATAATACCTACCGCTTCTCCTACTTCTACGTCTGTTCCAGTTGCTAAGTTACGACCGTAACACTTCTTACATACACCGTGGCGAGTGTTACACGTAAACGCTGAACGAATGTTTACAGTTTCAACACCCGAATTTTCAACGATATGAGCGATATCTTCAGTAATTAATTGATTTTCAGCAACTAATACTTCACCTGTTTCAGGATGTTTTACAGTTTTTCTTGCAAAACGTCCAACAAGACGATCATATAATGACTCGATAACTTCATTACCCTCTTTAATCGCACCAATTAATAAACCGCGATCTGTTCCACAATCATCTTCACGAACGATTACATCTTGTGCAACGTCAACAAGACGACGTGTTAAGTAACCAGAATCGGCAGTTTTAAGTGCTGTATCGGCAAGACCTTTACGCGCACCATGCGTAGAGATGAAGTACTCAAGTACTGTTAAACCTTCACGGAAACTCGATTTGATTGGAAGTTCGATGATACGACCAGATGGATTGGCCATAAGACCACGCATACCAGCAAGCTGAGTAAAGTTAGATGCGTTACCACGGGCACCTGAGTCACTCATCATGAAGATTGGGTTGCGTTTATTCAAGGATTTCATCAGTTTTCCTTGGATAACATCTTTTGCATTACTCCAAATAGAGATAACACGATCGTAACGTTCTTCTTCCGTGATTAAACCGCGACGGAATTGTTTAATTACATTATCTACTTTTGCTTGTGCTTCGTGGAGAATTTCATCTTTTTCGCCTAATACAAGAATGTCAGATACCCCAACTGTAATACCAGCTTTTGTAGAGTACTTGAATCCTAAGTTTTTCATACGATCAAGCATGCGAGACGTTTCTGTAATTTGGAAACGTTTGAACACTTCCGCAATGATGTTACCAAGGATTTTCTTGCTAAATGGCGCCACTTCTTCGCGACTAGCAATAATTTCTTTAATGTTCGCACCTTTTTCAACGAAGTATTTCGCTGGTGTTTCTTTTTCAAGGTTTGAATTTGTTGGTTCATTAATATAAGGGAACGACTCTGGTAAGATTTCGTTAAATATTAATTTACCAACTGTTGTTAATAGAAGCATACTCTTTTGCTCTTCAGTAAATGTTGCGTTGTTTACTGCACTTGCAGCTACTGCAACACGTGTATGAAGATGAACATATCCATTTTGATATGCAAGTAATGCTTCGTTTGCATCTTTGAAGACCATACCTTCACCGATTGCACCTTCACGCTCAAGTGTTAAGTAATAGTTACCTAATACCATATCCTGAGATGGAGTAACAACTGGTTTACCGTCTTTCGGGTTCAAGATGTTTTGTGCCGCTAACATAAGAAGACGAGCTTCAGCTTGAGCTTCTGATGATAAAGGTACGTGAACGGCCATTTGGTCACCGTCAAAGTCCGCGTTGTATGCAGTACATACAAGTGGGTGAAGACGGATTGCGCGACCTTCTACTAATGTAGGTTCAAACGCCTGGATACCAAGACGGTGAAGTGTTGGTGCGCGGTTTAGAAGTACTGGATGTTCTTTAATCACAGACTCTAAAACGTCCCAAACTTCAGGTTGTACACGCTCGATTTTACGTTTCGCACTCTTAATGTTATGTGCTAATCCTTTTTCAACTAACTCTTTCATTACGAAAGGTTTGAACAGTTCAAGCGCCATTTCTTTTGGTAATCCACATTGATACATCTTTAAGTTCGGTCCTACAACAATTACAGAACGACCAGAGTAGTCAACACGTTTACCTAATAAGTTTTGACGGAAACGTCCTTGTTTACCTTTAAGCATGTGAGATAGTGATTTTAATGGACGGTTACCTGGTCCAGTAACTGGACGGCCACGACGACCATTATCGATTAATGCGTCTACAGCTTCTTGTAACATACGTTTTTCGTTTTGAACGATGATGCTTGGTGCACCTAAGTCCAATAGACGTTTTAAACGATTGTTACGGTTAATTACACGACGGTATAAGTCGTTTAAGTCAGAAGTAGCAAAACGTCCACCATCTAACTGTACCATTGGGCGTAGTTCTGGTGGGATTACTGGTAGAACATCTAAGATCATCCAAGATGGTTCATTTCCAGAGTTACGGAATGCTTCTAATACTTCTAGACGTTTAATAGCACGAGTACGGCGTTGTCCTTGTGCTGTTTTTAATTCTTCTTTTAAGAAGTCTACTTCTTTATCTAAATCGATGTCTTGTAGTAGCTTTTTAATCGCTTCTGCACCCATAGCAGCTTGGAATGTGCTACCATATCGATCACGATATGCACGGTATTCTTTTTCAGAAAGTAATTGCTTCTTATCAAGTGGTGTATCTCCACTTTCTGTTACAACATAAGAAGCGAAATAAATTACTTCTTCAAGCGCGCGAGGGGACATGTCTAAGACAAGTCCCATGCGGCTCGGGATACCTTTGAAATACCAAATATGAGATACAGGAGCAGCTAATTCGATATGACCCATGCGTTCACGACGTACTTTTGCACGCGTTACTTCAACGCCACATCGATCACAAACTACACCTTTATAACGTACACGTTTGTATTTTCCGCAATGACATTCCCAGTCCTTTTGTGGTCCGAAAATACGCTCACAGAACAAGCCATCTTTTTCAGGCTTTAACGTACGATAGTTAATAGTTTCTGGTTTCTTAACTTCACCGTATGACCAAGAACGAATCTTGTCAGGTGAAGCAAGTCCAATCTTCATATATTCAAAGTTATTTACATCTATCAAGGGGCCTACCTCCCTTTTAGTCTACAGGTTATCCCAATTATTCCTTAGTTGTCTCAACTTCGACATTCAATTTATCTGCTGATTGATGATCATCGTCATCTTCTGTATCACGCATTTCAATTTCTGTATCGTCGCTAGACATCATTTTAACGTCCATACCTAAACTTTGCAGCTCTTTAATCAATACTTTGAATGATTCAGGAACGCCTGGTTCTGGAACATTTTCGCCTTTAACAATTGCTTCATAAGTCTTAACACGTCCAACAACATCATCAGACTTCACTGTTAAGATTTCTTGAAGAGTATAAGCAGCACCGTAAGCTTCAAGTGCCCAAACCTCCATCTCACCGAAACGCTGTCCACCGAACTGAGCTTTACCTCCAAGAGGTTGCTGCGTTACAAGTGAGTATGGTCCAGTAGAACGAGCATGAAGTTTATCGTCAACCATGTGCGCAAGTTTGATCATATACATGACACCAACAGATACGCGGTTATCGAATGGTTCACCAGTACGTCCGTCATACAGGATTGTTTTCGCGTCATTTGCCATACCAGCTTCTTCAATTGTGCCCCAAACATCTTCCTCACGAGCACCATCGAATACTGGTGTTGCAATGTGAATGCCAAGGTATCTTGCTGCCATACCAAGATGAAGCTCTAATACCTGACCGATATTCATACGAGATGGTACCCCTAATGGGTTTAACATGATATCGATTGGCGTACCGTCTGGTAAGTAAGGCATATCTTCTTCTGGTAAAATACGAGAAATAACACCTTTGTTACCGTGACGTCCGGCCATCTTGTCACCTTCAGAAATTTTACGTTTTTGAACGATATATGCACGTACAAGTTGATTCACGCCTGGTGGCAATTCATCGCCATCTTCACGGTTGAATACTTTTACGTCTAAGATAATACCGCCACCACCGTGTGGTACACGTAGTGATGTATCACGTACTTCACGCGCTTTTTCTCCAAAGATAGCATGTAATAGACGTTCTTCAGCTGTTAATTCTGTTACACCTTTAGGTGTTACTTTACCAACAAGTAAATCTCCATCTTTTACTTCAGCACCAACGCGAATGATACCGCGCTCGTCAAGGTTACGTAATGCGTCTTCCCCAACGTTTGGAATGTCACGTGTAATTTCTTCTGGTCCAAGCTTCGTATCACGAGCTTCTGATTCATATTCTTCAATATGAATAGAAGTGTACACATCATCTTTTACAAGGCGCTCACTCATGATGATCGCATCCTCGTAGTTATAACCGTCCCAAGTCATGAAGCCAACAAGCACGTTACGTCCAAGTGCTAGTTCACCTAATTCCATAGAAGGACCATCCGCAAGGATTTCACCTTTTACAACTTCATTTCCAACACTTACGATTGGACGTTGGTTGTAACAAGTTCCTTGGTTAGAACGAATGAATTTTTGCATTTTATAGCGATCTAAGTCGCCTTTTACTGTTTGACCGTCAACTTCTACATAGCGACGTACCCAAACTTCACGTGCTTCTACGCGCTCAACAACACCAGGATGTTTACAGATTACTGCAGCACCTGAGTCTTTTGCTGATACGTACTCCATACCTGTACCTACAATCGGAGATTCCGGATTCATTAACGGAACCGCCTGACGTTGCATGTTCGCTCCCATAAGTGCGCGGTTAGAGTCATCGTTTTCTAAGAACGGAATACAAGCTGTCGCTGCCGACACTACTTGTTTTGGAGATACATCCATGTAGTCGATGCGTTCTCTATTTGTGACAATGTTTTCACCACGGAAACGAGCTACGATATCTTCACTTAGGAATTCACCTTCGTCAGATAATTTCATATTCGCTTGGGCTACAACATAGTTATCTTCTTCATCTGCTGTTAAGTAATCAACATGCCCTGTTACAAGACCAGTTTCTGGGTCAACACGACGGTATGGTGTTTCAATGAAACCAAACTCATTTACTTTCGCGAACGAAGATAACGAGTTAATCAAACCGATGTTTGGTCCCTCTGGTGTTTCAATCGGACACATACGACCGTAGTGAGAGTAATGAACGTCACGCACTTCAAAGCCTGCGCGCTCACGTGTTAAACCACCAGGTCCTAATGCAGATAGTCTTCGTTTGTGAGTTAACTCTGCTAATGGGTTTGTTTGGTCCATAAACTGAGATAACTGAGAACTTCCGAAGAACTCTTTAATAGATGCAATAACAGGACGAATATTAATTAGTGCCTGTGGTGTAATTGCATTTGTATCTTGGATCGACATTCTCTCACGAACAACACGTTCCATACGAGAAAGACCGATACGGAATTGATTTTGTAATAGTTCTCCAACAGAACGCAGACGACGGTTTCCTAAATGGTCAATATCATCTGTATCCCCTACTTTGTATAGTAGGTTGAAGAAGTAACTGATAGAAGCAAGGATATCACCTGGTGTGATGTGTTTCACATCACGAGTAATGTTTGCATTACCAATTACATTAATTACGCGTTCGCCTTCCGACTCAGGAGCATAAATCTTAATAGATTGCAGCTCAACATCGCCTTCTACCACTCCACCCATTGGTTTCGCTGTTTTGAATCCAATGTTTTTCTCTAAGTAAGGTAAAATGCGATCAAGTGTACGACGATCTAAGATTGTTCCTTCTGCCGCTAAAATTTCACCAGTTTCTGGATCCACTAATGTTTCAGCTAAACGTTGATTAAACAATCTGTTTTTAATGTGTAACTTCTTGTTGATCTTATAGCGACCTACATTTGCTAAATCGTAGCGCTTTGGATCGAAGAAACGAGACACAAGTAAGCTCTTAGCATTTTCTACTGTTGGTGGTTCACCAGGACGTAGACGCTCATAAATTTCAAGCAATGCTTTTTCTGTGCTATCTGTGTTGTCTTTTTCTAATGTGTTGCTTAAGTATTCGTTATCACCTAAAAGCTCGGTGATTTCTTGATCAGAGCCAAACCCTAATGCGCGTAACAAAACAGTTACAGGAAGTTTACGCGTACGGTCAATACGCACATATACAACATCCTTAGCATCTGTCTCATACTCTAACCAAGCTCCGCGGTTTGGAATTACAGTAGCAGTAAAACCACGTTTTCCGTTTTTATCCACTTTGCCACTATAGTATACGCTTGGAGAGCGAACTAACTGGGAAACGATAACACGTTCTGCACCGTTAATTACGAATGTTCCAGTCTCTGTCATGAGTGGGAAATCTCCCATGAACACATCTTGTTCTTTTACTTCACCAGTTTCCTTGTTGATTAGACGCACTTTTACACGAAGTGGTGCTGCATACGTCACATCACGCTCTTTGCATTCGTCTACAGAGTATTTAGGTTCACCTAAGCTGTAGTCGATAAATTCAAGCGATAGATTTCCCGTAAAGTCTTCAATCGGAGAAATGTCTTGGAACATTTCTCGCAAACCCTCATCAAGAAACCACTGATAAGAAGAGGTTTGAATTTCGATAAGATTTGGTAACTCTAATACTTCACTAATACGGGCATAACTTCTTCGTTGGCGGTGGCGTCCGTATTGAACTAGTTGACCTGTCAACTGCTTCACCCCTCAAATCATGAGTATTATAAATGCACAAAAAAATTTGTGCAAAATCACAAATAAATACAACTACTGCTATTAGCGTAGTCTCTTTCTCTTAAAGATAAATACGTTGAGTCTTTCTACCTGCTCAAAAAAGAAAAATGGCTTCTATAAGAAAACCATCATTCTGTTTCATAATCTGCTGATTTTACTATCTTTTCCAAGAGAAACAAAAATATACATCTTTCTCAACGCAGAAAATCATATATTGGCATTGTATAATGTTAACATAGCCAAAAATAACCGTCAACGTTTTTTTGATTTTATGATATAATATCCTTTTTTCTTTTCTACAACCTCAACTTCAGAAAATACTTCTTCTAGTTTTTTTAGCGCAGACGGTGCACCTTGTTTCTTTTGAATAACAATCCAAAGTTCTCCACCTGGAACTAAATACTCCACAGCTTTTTCTAAAATCTCATGTACGATATCTTTACCCGCACGAATCGGAGGGTTAGATAGAATAGCAGCATACTTACCATCTACATTTTCATAGACGCTACTTTGAAAAATACGTATATTCTCGATTTTGTTATTAGCGGCGTTTTCTTTCGCAAGCCCAAGTGCCCTCTCATTCACATCCACCATGTGAACTTCACGACCTTGAAACTCTTTCGCTAACGACAAACCAATAGGACCGTATCCGCAACCTACGTCTAATATATTACCTTTAATATCTGGCATTTGAAACGCTTCAATTAAAAGACGGGAACCAAAGTCCACTTCGTTTTTCGAGAACACCCCATGGTCAGATAAGAAAGTAAATCGAGATCCACGAAGGACAAACTCCCATCGCTTGCGATCACTTTTACTAGAAGGGTCGTTAGAAAAATAATGGTCTGCCATATGGCCACCTCTTTTCTTTACAGTTAAAAAAAAAGCTCGCATGAGAGCGAGCTTTTTTTAAAGCATCAAAAGTTAATTACTTAACTTCTACAGCAGCGCCAACTTCTTCAAGTTTAGCTTTGATTTCTTCAGCTTCTTCTTTAGCAGCAGCTTCTTTGATTACTTTTGGAGTGTTGTCAACTAATTCTTTAGCTTCTTTTAAGCCAAGACCAGTGATTTCACGAACAACTTTGATAACTTTGATTTTTTGTGCACCAGCGCTAGTTAGTTCCACATCAAATTCAGTTTTCTCAGCAGCAGCTTCTCCAGCGCCACCAGCAACAGCTACAGGAGCAGCAGCAGTTACGCCGAATTCTTCCTCGATAGCTTTTACTAAGTCGTTAAGTTCTAATACAGTCATAGATTTAACTGCTTCAATGATTTGTTCTTTAGTCATTGTAAATATCCTCCCTTAAATAGGTTTGTATTGTTTTATCGATAATACGTAATTATCTTTTAAAAAATTAAGCGCCTTGCTCTTCCTTTTGGTCTGCAACTGCTTTAGTAGCAAGTGCAAGGTTACGGATTGGAGCTTGAAGAACGCTAAGAAGCATAGAAAGTAAGCCTTCACGTGATGGAAGAGTAGCGATTGCTTTAACCTCATCAAGTGTTACAAGTTTACCTTCGATTACGCCCGCTTTAATTTCTAAAGCTTCATGATCTTTAGCGAAGTCGTTTAATACTTTCGCAGGAGCAACTACATCCTCGTTACTGAACGCGATTGCGTTTGGTCCTGTTAAGAATTCATTTAACTCAGCCATTTCAGCAGATTCTGCAGCACGACGAGTTAGAGAGTTTTTGTAAACTTTGAACTCAACGCCAGCTTCACGTAATTGCTTACGTAATTCTGTTGCTTCAGAAACTGTTAAACCACGGTAGTCAACAACGATTGTAGATTTACTAGCGCGAAGTTTGTCCGCGATTTCAGTTACAACTTGTTGTTTAGTTTCGATTACTTTGCTCATGTTATTACACCTCCTGTAGATTATATAGAAGATGTACCGAAAGTGCACTAAAAACCTCCATGCCCAACTTGTAGACATGGAGGCATATAGTCACAGAAAAAAGATTCCGCTTCGTATATTAACACCTAGGTAGGAAATTAAGTCTATTGACACCTACTGTCTACGGTACACTAATTAAATTCACAACATAAATGATTATATTAAAACTTCTTTATGAAGTCAACTTCCAAAATTTACGCTAATGTAGAAACGTCTACACGTACGCCAGGTCCCATTGTAGAAGCAACTGTTACGTTCTTCATGTAAGTACCTTTTGCAGCAGCTGGCTTAACTTTTTGTAAAGTGTCAGCAATTGTTTTGAAGTTTTCTACTAATTTAGCATCTTCGAAAGATACTTTACCGATTGGAACGTGGATGTTACCAGCTTTATCAACGCGGTATTCAACTTTACCAGCTTTGATTTCGTTAACAGCTTTAGTTACATCGAAAGTAACTGTTCCAGTTTTAGGGTTTGGCATTAAACCTTTAGGTCCTAATACGCGACCAAGTTTACCAACTTCACCCATCATGTCAGGAGTTGCTACTACTACATCGAAATCGAACCAACCTTGTTGGATTTTACCGATGTAATCAGTATCGCCTACGAAGTCAGCTCCAGCAGCTTCAGCTTCTTTAGCTTTTTCACCTTTAGCAAATACTAATACACGTTGTACTTTACCAGTACCATGTGGAAGAACAACTGCACCACGGATTTGTTGGTCAGCTTTCTTAGGGTCAACACCTAAACGGAATGCAGCTTCTACAGTTGCATCAAATTTAGCTGTGTTTGTTTTCTTTACTAATTCTACTGCTTCTGTTGCAGAGTAAGCAGCTGCACGATCAACAAGCTTTGCAGCTTCTACGTACTTTTTACCTCTTTTAGCCATTTTTATTTCCTCCTCGAATGTGGTTTTAGCGGAATAACCTCCCACGTTTACGCCTGTTTTCAGGTATAACCTGAGGATGAGCGCCATCCATTTATTTAAAAACGATAATCATTTACGATAATAAAGGTTGCGAATTGGAATTCCAGACCCGCAACCTTTTTTAAAAACAAATCGAATTAGTCTTCGATAACGATGCCCATACTGCGTGCAGTACCTTCAACCATACGCATTGCAGCTTCTACGCTAGCAGCGTTTAGGTCAGGCATTTTAGTTTCAGCGATTTCGCGTACTTTATCACGCTTAACAGTTGCCACTTTATTACGGTTTGGTTCACCAGAACCAGACTCAATACCAGCTACTTTCTTAAGAAGAACAGCAGCAGGAGGAGTTTTAGTAATGAAAGTGAATGAACGGTCCTCAAATACCGTAATTTCAACAGGGATGATAAGACCAGCTTGATCTGCTGTACGAGCGTTAAACTCTTTACAGAAGCCCATGATGTTAACACCTGCTTGTCCTAATGCTGGACCAACTGGTGGAGCTGGGTTAGCTTTACCTGCAGGAATTTGAAGCTTTACCATTTTAATTACCTTTTTAGCCACGAGACACACCTCCTTAAGTCCGTGATGTGGTCAATTGGACAGTGATTTGCCCTCCCACGTCATATTTTATCTGTAAGGATAAAATCTTTCAAAAAACGTCTCCGATAACGAAGACGTACTGACTTAAAAGATATTATCACTTTTTACAATTCATTTCAAGTTTCATTTTATAATTTTTCAATTTGATGGAAGTCAAGTTCAACTGGAGTCTCGCGACCAAACATGTCCACAAGTACGCTAACCTTTTTCTTCTCCACATCAATTTCTTCAATAGCACCTGTATAATCTGCGAATGGCCCCTCATTTACACGTACTGTCTCATGAAGTTCAAAGTCGAAATCAACCACTTCGTTATCCATGCCCATATGTTTCATAATGGTAACAACTTCCTCTTCTAATAGAGGTGATGGTTTAGATCCAGAACCAGAAGAACCAACGAACCCAGTTACACCTGGCGTGTTACGTACAACATACCAAGAGTCATCAGTCATGATTAATTCTACTAATACATAACCTGGGAACACTTTTCTTTTCATTAATTTTTCTTTTCCGTTTTTCATTTCTACTTCTACTTCTTCCGGGACAACAACACGGAAAATTTTATCTTGCATACCCATTGATTCTACACGTTTCTCTAGGTTTGCTTTTACTTTATTTTCATATCCAGAATAAGTATGGACAACATACCAACTTTTTTCCATTCATTTAGGACGAGCGTCCTTCCCTCCCTGACGTACATTTTTTTGCGCAAATGAAAAAACCCGTTCACCGGGCTTTTACACAGTTCTTATAAATAACATTATATCATGGATAAGTGCTTCTTATTCAAGAATTAACCAAGAATTAACCGAATTAAAGAAGAAATGCCCATATCAACTACTGCGAAGAAAATCGCAAAGAACACAACTGTAGCAACAACAGTCGCTGTTGAGCGGAGTAATTCATCTTTTTTAGGCCAACTTACTTTTTTCATTTCGCGACCTACATCGCCGAAAAAGTTCGTTAAACGCATCTGCGGGACCTCCAGTGTATTATTTCAATTATTTATTTTGTTTCCTTGTGAACTGTATGCTGATTGCATGTTTTACAAAACTTTTTTATTTCAAGTCGCTCTATTGAGCTCGTATCTTTCATAGTAGAGTAGTTTCGATTTTTACACTCTTCACATGAGAGTACAACTTTTTTCCTCATTAGTTACACCAACCTTGTAACATTATGTCCCTAAAAATGTATCATACAATAAAAGACAATGTCAATGACATGCATTTGTACTCTCTACAAAAGAAAACAGGTGATTTATTTTACACCTGTAGCACTTGTTACTTCTTATGAATTTAAAGTTGTACTTTCTCTCATTTCCATATATCGTTCCAATTTCCTCTTTACTCGTTGTAAAGCGTTATCAATAGATTTCACATGCCTGTTTAACTGTTCTGAAATCTCTTGATAAGAACGACCATCTAAATATAAAGAAAGCACTTTCCTTTCTAAATCGCTTAATAATTCAGATATTTTTGATTCTATGTCTGTATATTCTTCCTGGCTAATGATCATCTCTTCAGGATCAGTCACCTTTGCTTCAGAAATAACATCCAATAACGTTCGATCAGATTCCTCATCGTAAATCGGCTTATCTAAAGACACATACGAATTTAAAGGAATATGTTTTTGTCTTGTTGCCGTTTTAATAGCGGTAATAATTTGTCGAGTGATACATAGTTCAGCAAATGCTTTGAATGAAGACAGCTTGTCCTCTTTATAATCACGAATTGCTTTAAACAACCCTATCATACCTTCTTGAACAATGTCTTCTCGATCGGCACCCACTAAAAAGTAAGATCTTGATTTCGCACGAACAAAGTTCTTATACTTGTGAATTAAATATTCTAGAGCGTCAGTATTACCTTTTCGAACTAACTCAACGATTGCCTCATCCTCTAAATCACGAAATGTAACGTCGCCTATACTTACGAAGCCTGCTTCCACCTTGATCCCTCCGACCGCTATTTATTTAGCAATATTATACAGTAAAAAGATAAAGAGCGTCAATGCTTCAACGCTCTCCTCTTCTTAATTTTTCTAATTTTTCTGTAATATCTTTACTAAATATCTTTCGCATGGCGGGCTGCTGTTCTTTCGTGTCTTTTGTACGCCTTCTTACTTGTTGTTCCATCGCTTGTACTTCCAACTCTAATTCACGCGCAGATTTTCGAAGGGCACCTTGCCCAAATATAACCCATTGTTCTGTATAATCAGAAGTCGCAACATATATTTGTGTATTTATATTTCTAAGCTCTATTGCAAGTTGCTCTATCTTTTCGTCTGCAGTTTGATTCTTTCGTGTGAATATGACTTCTACACGAGATTGTTTCATCTTTTTTTCAATACCATGGACTGTATAGGCATCAAAGACTATCATCACTTTTGTGCCTGTATACCCTTGATAATCCGCCATCTTATCAATAAGCGCATCTCTTGATGATTGTAAATCTACATCCCGCAGTTTCTTCAAATCTCCCCAAGCTCCGATAATGTTGTAACCGTCAACGATTAAAATATCGTTCATTTTTTATTTACCAATTTCGTGACGTTTACGATATACCTCATACATTAACAAACTTGCGGCTACTGAAGCATTTAAGGATGTAACTTTCCCCACCATCGGTAGAGTGATTAGGAAATCACATTTTTCACCAATAATACGACTCATACCTTTTCCTTCACTACCAATTACTAATCCAATCGGCATTGTACCATCTAAATTACGGTAATCCGTTTTCCCTTTGGCATCTGTACCAGCAATCCAAAGTCCACGCTCTTTTAATTCATCAATTGTACGAGATAAGTTTGTTACGCGCGCAACAGGAATGTATTCAATCGCTCCTGTTGATGCTTTCGCAACTGATGCTGTAAGTCCCACAGCTCTTCTCTTCGGAATAATAATTCCATGAGCTCCAGTTGCATCAGCAGTACGCATAATAGAACCTAGGTTATGCGGATCTTCAATCTCATCTAAAATTAAGAAGAATGGATCTTCATTACGTTTTTCTGCCACTTTGAATAAATCTTCTAACTCTGCATACTGATATGCAGCTACTTGAGCAATTACACCTTGATGATTACCCTCAACTAATTGATCTAACTTTTTCTTTGGTGCATGTTGTAAAATAATCTTATTTTCTTTCGCTAACGCTAG
Organism: Bacillus thuringiensis; assembly: GCF_001595725.1. Lineage (GTDB taxonomy): Bacteria > Bacillota > Bacilli > Bacillales > Bacillaceae_G > Bacillus_A > Bacillus_A thuringiensis_K. The sequence continues at coordinate 107,325 of NZ_CP014282.1, read as the reverse complement.
TACAATTTGTACTTGTCCTTTGGCAGCACCTTCTGCGATCCAAATTTTATTAATATCTCTCCCTGATCTTAACGCTTCAATTACAGGGTTACGTCCGATAATATATTCACTAGTCATGATGATGTGCCCCCTTCCTTTTCTTCTAAAACTGCAATTGCCTTATATACAATTTCATCTAATCTTTCACGATTATTTAATAAATGATGATAACCAATTAGTGCTTCAAAGGCTGTACTATGTCGATATGTTTGTACATCCGTATTTTTCGGAACTGTACCTGAATTTGCATTACGCCCTCTTCTTAATACCGCCTCTTCTTCCTCTGTCAAAAATGCCGTCTCTAATAAATGATAAACAACTTTCGCCTGTGCTTTTGCTGAAACAAAGCTCGTCCCTAAGCGATGTAATTGATTAGGGCGAACTTTTCCTTTTTGAAGGAGGTGATAGCGGATATATTGTTCATATACCGCATCACCCATATACGCTAACGCCAAGCTGTTTAATTGCTTTGCATCAATCATCCTTATCCTCTTTTCCATCTTGTACCTTGAGCGGTATCTTCTAAAATAATATTACGTTCTTTTAAATCGTCACGAATTTGATCAGACAATGCGAAATCGCGATTTTTACGAGCTTCAATGCGCTTTTGGATAAGCTCTTCAATTTCTTCATCCAGTAATTCTTCTTTTGATAATTCTAATCCTAAAATATCAAATAACGTTTCCAGTTGTTTTACGTATGCTTCAATTACAACTTTAGATGTATGCTCTTCAAGTAAATATTGATTTGCATGATTTGCTACGTTGTATAATTCGGTAATTGCATTTGCAGTGTTAAAGTCATCATTCATTGCCTCTTCAAATGCAGTCTGGAATTTCTCTATTTCAGCTAACCATTTCTCATTATGGTCCGTTAAATCCGTACTACTCTCCATACGATGCTTTAAGTTTCCATAAGCTGTTTTAATTCTTTCCAGTCCATTATTCGTACTTTGTAATAACTCTTCACTAAAGTTAATCGGGTGACGATAGTGTACTGATAACATAAAGAATCTAATTAACTGCGGGTCGTATTGCTTAATAATATCGTGAACTAAAATAAAGTTACCAAGCGATTTAGACATCTTCTCATTGTTAATATTAATATATCCATTATGCATCCAGTAACGTGCAAACGTTTTTCCAGTCAATGCCTCTGACTGCGCAATTTCATTTTCATGATGTGGGAACGCCAAGTCTTGACCACCAGCATGAATGTCAATTGTATCCCCTAAGTACTTACGCGCCATTGCTGAGCATTCAATATGCCATCCTGGACGTCCTTGCCCCCAAGGGCTTTCCCAGAAGATTTCTCCTTCTTTCGCAGCTTTCCATAAAGCAAAATCAAGAGGGTCTTGTTTCTTTTCCCCTACCTCAATACGAGCACCGTGACGTAAATCTGCGATTGGTTGATGTGATAATTTACCGTAACCTTCGAATTCCTTCGTCTTAAAGTACACATCACCCTCTGATTCATATGCATACCCTTTATTCACAAGTTCTTGAATAAATTCAATAATGATATCCATATTTTCTGTTACACGAGGATGAACTGTTGCGTGTTTGCAACCTAGTGCTGTTACATCTTCAAAGTACGCTTCAACAAAACGATCAGCAATTGTCGGTACATCTTCACCTAATTCATTTGCCGCTTTAATTAATTTATCATCTACATCCGTAAAGTTAGATACATATTGCACATCGTATCCTTTGTATTCTAAATAACGACGCACTGTATCGAATACCATAGGAGGTCTTGCATTCCCAATATGAATGTAGTTATAAACTGTAGGTCCGCATACATACATCTTTACCTTATTTTCTTCTAATGGAATAAACTCTTCTTTTTGACGTGTTAACGTATTATAAATGTGAATAGTCATTTTTATCCTTCCTTTCTACCTTTAATTCCAATTGTTTCTTCAATTTATCAATTTCTACTTCCATAGCCTTTAATTTATCAAAAATCGGATCTGGAAGGTCAGAGTGATTTAATTCTTGACCAATCTTTACTCCATTTTGAATAACGACACGGCCAGGTATACCTACAACTGTAGAATGTGCAGGAACTTCTTTTAATACGACAGACCCTGCTCCGATTTTAGAATTCTCCCCCACAGTAATAGACCCAAGAACTTTAGCACCCGTCGCAATTAATACATTATCCTGAATTGTTGGGTGCCTCTTCCCTTTTTCTTTTCCTGTACCACCTAATGTAACCCCTTGATAAATCGTTACATTATCACCAATTTCACAAGTTTCTCCAATTACAACTCCCATTCCATGATCTATGAAAAAGCGTCGACCAATAGTTGCTCCTGGATGGATCTCAATGCCAGTAAAAAAGCGGCTCACTTGTGAAACAAAACGTGCAAGAAAGAAAAAATTTCTTTTATAAAAAGCATGTGCAATTCGGTGGGCCCAAACTGCATGTAATCCAGAGTAAGTTAAAATGACTTCGAAATAACCTCTTGCCGCTGGATCCTGTTCAAAAACGACTTCAATATCTTCCCGAAGCCTCTTAAACATCGGTGTTCCCTCCCCTTTATGGGCTGCTTTTTTGTCGAACGAACTAACTCCCCTAACTCATCACTTCTCCTCTAATTCTTTATATAAGGAGATAAATTCTATATTCATACCTATTTACACGGTATAAAAAAAAGGCGTCTCTGTCATATTGACAGAGACGCCTTTTAAGCGCGGTTCCACTCTGTTTAGGCTTAAAAAAGCCTCAAACTCATCCATGATAACGGTGTACACCGCTTCTGCTTACTTTGCGGCCTAAGACATCCCACGAAGCAATTCGCTGTTCAGCAGAAGACTCGAAGGGGCATTTCAAAAATCCGCTTATAAACCACTCCCAGCCTAAAGGTGGTTCTCTCTGTAAAAAGCCTGATTTTCTACTTCTCCTTCTCGTCGCTTTTCCTTATTAGGTTTTAGGTATACTTATTATATTTCTAAATCTAGAAAATGTTAACCAATTACTTTTTGAAGACGATTTAAAACTTTTTCTTTTCCAAGAAGTGCAATAGCATTCGGAAGCTCTGGACCATGCGTTTGTCCTGTAGTTGCAACACGGATTGGCATAAATAAATTTTTACCTTTATGTCCTGTTTCCTTTTGAACTGCTTTAATCGCTGCCTTAATTGCTGCTGGCTCCATTGCTTCTAGAGCTTCTATTTGACCAGCAAATGCACGAAGTACTTCAGGTACTTGTTCACCATTTAATACTTCTTGTCCTTCTTCTTCATAATCAACATGATCTTTAAAGAACATTTCAGAAAGCTCTACAATTTCAGCTCCAAAACTCATTTGTTCATGGTATAAAGCAATTACATCACGAATCCAAGCTTGGTCTTGTTCGCTTAAAGTTTCTCCCACACGTCCAGCTTTCACTAAATGCGGTAAGCTTAACTCTACAACCGTATCTAAATCTTGCTTTTTCATATACTGGTTGTTCATCCATTTTAGTTTTTGAGAATCAAATAATGCAGGTGATTTTGATAAACGAGCTGCATCGAACATTTTGATAAACTCATCTTTAGAGAAGATTTCTTCTTCTCCTACCGGAGACCAACCTAGTAGTGCAATAAAGTTAAAGATTGCTTCTGGAAGATACCCAAGCTCTTTATATTGCTCAATAAATTGAATAATAGATTCATCACGCTTACTTAACTTTTTACGACTTTCATTAACAATTAGAGTCATATGACCGAATTGTGGAATATCCCAGCCGAAAGCTTCATAAATCATCATTTGTTTCGGTGTATTTGAAATATGATCATCACCACGAAGTACATGTGTAATTTCCATTAGATGATCATCTACTGCTACTGCAAAGTTATAAGTTGGAATTCCATCTTTTTTCACAATAACAAAATCACCGAAATCATTTGAATGGAACGCAACTTCATCTTTTACAATATCTTTGAATGTGTAGTCACGATCAGCTGGTACACGGAAACGAATACTTGGAATACGTCCCTCAGCTTCAAATTCTTTCACTTGTTCTTCAGTTAATTCACGGTGGTTACCTGCGTAACGAGGTGTTTCACCACGAGCGATTTGTCCTTCACGCTCTGCTTCTAGCTCTTCTTCTGTCATGTAACATTTATAAGCTAGACCACGCTCTAATAAATCTTCATATAATTTTTTATAAATATCTAAACGCTCTGTTTGGCGATATGGTCCAAATTCACCACCAACATCAACACCTTCATCCCAGTCCATACCGAGCCATTTCAAGTATTTTAATTGGCTTTCTTCTCCACCAGCCACGTTACGTTTTACATCAGTATCTTCAATACGAATAATAAATTTGCCATCTAAATGACGAGCAAATAAATAATTAAATAATGCCGTACGCGCATTTCCGATATGTAAGTGTCCTGTTGGACTTGGCGCGTAGCGCACTCTCACTTGCTTTTCCATAATTGGTACACCTTCCATTCTTAATGTCAACACATTCTATAATTGTACACCAAAAAAATGTGATTATCCATCTTACGAATTAAAAACCATTATTTTTTCTGTAATAAAACAACCGCTTGAGAAGCAATCCCTTCTTCTCTACCTGTAAATCCTAATTTTTCTGTTGTTGTTGCCTTTACATTAATGTTATTGATAGACGTTTCTAACAGTTCACTAATGCGCTTACGCATGCTCTCAATATGTGGTGCCATTTTTGGTTTTTGAGCAATAATTGTACAATCTAAATTTCCTAACTCATAACCTTGTTCACGTACAAATTCCCAAACTTTTTGTAACAATACAGCTGAATCTGCATCTTTAAAAGCTGGGTCTGTATCAGGAAAATGCTTTCCGATATCTCCTGCTGCAATCGCACCTAAACATGCATCAGCAATCGTATGTAACAATACATCTGCATCTGAATGACCGATTAATCCTTTCTCGTGTGGAATTGTAATTCCACCGATAATCAACGGGCGCCCTTCCGCAAATTCATGTACATCAAAACCTTGTCCAATTCGAAACATCCTTACTTCCTCCTTAAGCTAAACTACTGAGCTTTATGACTCTATATTATATCGCTATCCTTATAAAGAAAAGCCCGGCTGTTGCCGAGCTTTTCTTTATTAACACATCATCAACGTTATTTCTTCTGAACACGTAGGAAACTTTCAGCAATTAATAGATCTTCCGGAGTCGTCACTTTAATATTATAGTAACTCCCCTCTACTACACCTACTTGCTTCCCAACACGTTCTACGAGACTTGCATCATCTGTGCCAAGAAAACAACTTTGCTTTGCGCTTCTATGAGCTTCTAGCAAAAGAGAAACAGAGAATCCTTGTGGTGTTTGTACAGCGTTAAGTTGAGATCGCTCTACCGTTTCTACAACAACACCCCGCTCTACTTTCTTAACAGTATCTTTTACTGGCACTGCACAAATGGAAGCTCCATATTTTTCTGCTGCAGTTAATACATCGCGAATCACTTTATTCGTTACGAACGGGCGCGCCCCGTCATGCACAAGAACATATTCGACACCACTCGCATACTGAAGTGCGTTATATACGCTATCTTGTCTTTCGGCTCCACCCTGAATAAATTGTACGTGCTTTTCAATCTGGTACTTCTGCATTAACTCTTCAAAATACGGGCGTTCCTCTTCGTTAATTGCCATAATAATACTTTTGCACGCTTTATCTTTTTCAAAAGCACGCAATGTGTGCACAATAATTGGTACTTCATCTATAAGTAAAAATAACTTATTTTTACCAGCACCCATTCGTTTCCCTTGGCCCGCTGCCGGAATAATTAATGTATACATATTAATAATCCTCTACTTATAATGCTTTTTCTAGCAATTTACGTTTTGCGAAAATCATACGACCAGCCGATGTTTGTAATACGCTAGTAACAAGTACATCAAGTTGTGAACCCACATACTCTCTACCATCTTCTACTACAATCATCGTACCATCATCTAAGTATGCAACACCTTGATTTTGTTCTTTACCATCTTTCACAACATAAACACTTAATTCTTCACCAGGGAGTACGACTGGTTTAATCGCATTAGCTAAATCATTAATGTTTAACACCGTAACCCCTTGTAATTCAGAAACTTTGTTTAAATTGAAATCGTTTGTTACTACAGTTCCACCAGTGATTTTTGCCAACTTTACAAGCTTGCTATCTACTTCTTGGATATCATCGAAATCGCCTTCATAAATTTCTACCGGAATTGGCATCTCCTTTTGAATACGATTTAAAATGTCTAGTCCTCTGCGGCCACGATTACGCTTTAAAGCATCTGAAGAATCGGCAATATGCTGAAGCTCTTCTAATACGAATTGCGGAATGACAATTGTTCCTTCTAAAAACTTTGTTTGGCAAATATCTGCAATACGTCCGTCAATAATTACACTCGTATCGAGAATTTTCCAATGAGTCGTAGATTTTTCCGCTTCGACCTCTACCTCTTCATTCTCACTATTGTTTTTCTTCTTACCTCCGCGTTGGGGTAATGTAAATAATCCTAGCAATTCATTCCTCTTTTTAAATCCTACTTGGAATCCTAAATATCCAAGTAAAAGGGTGAAGAACACTTGCAACACCGTACTAATAACTGGAATTGTAAATTCACGAATTGGTATCAAAATTAAATATGCAACAATAAGACCAGAGATTAATCCTAATGTACCAAATAAAACATCTGCTACAGGCGCCTTTACAAGAGCCTCTTCAATATGCTTAATAAGTTGAACAATATAATCTACAAGCCAAAATGTTGTTAAAAATAAAATAATTGCACCAATAATTGCACGAACATACGATCCTTCCAACAAAGGAACCGCACCGATATCTAATACATTAATAATTTTTGGGATTAAGTAAATCCCTAACGCTCCCCCGATCACTAAAAAGAAGAGCTGTACAATCCGTTTTAACATCCAACCACCTCCTACTCATTATTAACCATTGTTTCGCTAATCAAAACGCCGAATGCAAAAGCGGACGTGTTTTTTTGTAAATAGTTTTATTTACCAATATATCATATCATATACCAAAAATGTTCTAGTGTCGTTATATTATAGAATCAATGTAATATTCTTAATTGTGTCTACTCATATAGAGATGCTCTTGAATTCTTTTTAGACCTTCTCGTATTTTCTTCGCTCTCACTTCTCCAATTCCTTCCACATCATCCAATTCATTAATAGTTGCTCGGCAAACACCTTGCAATGTTTTAAATCGATTAATTAAATTCTCGATAATAAGTGGCGGAACACGAGAAATCTTGCTTGTGATTCGGTACCCTCTAGGTGTCACACTTTCTTCTAAACTTGTTTGTCCTGGATAGCCAAGTAATTTAACTAAATCACTATCCTCTAAAAGTTGTGTATTTGCAAGATCTTGTAACTTTTTCAAGATTTGATGATGGTCTTGTGTTTTCTCCTGGTGATAATCTTTAATTAACAATGCTGCCTCTGCCTCTAAATCAGCTAGTAATTCTGTAAGCTGTAAACGAATTAACCTACCTTCTGTTCCTAACTCATGAATATAGCTCAATATTTCATTTTTTATACGCAGCACCATTTCAACACTATGTAAAACGTGAACCACCTCGGACATTGTAACGACCTCTTCAAATTCTAGAATACCCAAATTCGTAATGCCGTCATTCCATACAGCCTTATATTTTTCTAGCGTTTGAATTGCTTGATTTGCTTTTGTTAAAATGACACCTATATCTTTTAATGTATAACGTAAGTTCCCTTGATATAGCGTAATTACATTACGTCTTTGTGAAATGGCCACAACAAGGCTGCCCGTCTGCTTTGCTACACGCTCTGCTGTTCGGTGACGCATACCTGTTTCAATAGAATCAATAGATGAATCCGGAACTAACTGTGCGTTTGCAATTAAAATTTTACTTCCAGTTTCATTTAAAATAAGTGCTCCATCCATTTTTGCTAATTCATATAAACTAGCAGGAGAGAATGCGCAATTAATATGAAAACCACCATCAACAATGCTTTTAATCTGCTCATTATACCCAAGAACAATTAGTCCCCCTGTTTGTGCGCGAAGTACATTATCTATCCCTTCGCGCAGTGGTGTTCCCGGGGCCACGAGCTGTAAAATATTAATTATACTTTTGACACGTTGCTTATTTTCTTCCATAGCCTAGCCTCCTAATGTCAAACGAAGCGCTTCTCCTAAATTAGAAACACCTACAACCTCAATCCCCTCTGGAATTGTCCACCCCCCTAAATTTTTTCTAGGAATGATAGCACGTTGAAATCCTAATTTAGCTGCTTCTTGTACACGTTGTTCGATTCTTGATACTCTTCTTATTTCTCCAGTTAATCCAACTTCTCCTATTACCGCATCAGTTGGTGCCGTAGATTTATCTCTAAAACTTGAAGCTATACTTAAGGCAACAGCTAAATCAATTGCCGGTTCATCTAATTTCAAACCACCAGCTACTTTTAAATACGCATCTTGATTTTGTAATAGTAAACCTGTTCTTTTCTCTAGTACCGCCATAATAAGCGAGACACGATTATGATCAATTCCTGTCGCCATTCTTCGAGGGTTTCCAAAACTAGTAGGGGAAATTAATGCCTGTATTTCTACTAAAACTGGTCTTGTTCCTTCCATTGAGGCAACTACTGTTGAACCTGCAACTCCAACTGGTCTTTCCTCAAGGAAAATCTCAGAAGGATTTAAGACTTCTGCAAGGCCAAGTTCTTTCATTTCAAAGATACCCATTTCATTCGTAGAACCAAAACGATTCTTTACAGCTCGTAAAATACGATATGTATGGTGTCGATCTCCTTCAAAGTAAAGAACTGCATCGACCATATGTTCTAGCATACGCGGTCCCGCAATTGCACCTTCTTTTGTCACATGCCCTACGATGAAAATTGGGATTCCCTTTGTTTTTGCAAGTTTCATTAATTCTGCTGTACATTCACGTACTTGCGCCACACTACCAGGAGCTGATGTCACCTCAGGTAAATGTATCGTTTGAATAGAATCAATAACAACAAAAGCAGGATTCATCTCTTCAATATGTGCTGCAATACGCTGTAAATCTGTCTCTGATACAACAAATAGATTACTACCATTTACATGTAAACGATCTGCACGAAGTTTAATCTGCTTTGCTGACTCCTCACCTGATATATACAATACATCATATGAAGCATCTGCTAATTGCGAGGAAATCTGTAATAATAACGTTGATTTTCCAATCCCAGGGTCCCCACCAATAAGTACTAAAGATCCATCTACAATTCCGCCACCTAGTACACGGTTAAACTCCTGAAATTTTGTTTCAATACGTGCCTCAGACTTTGTTTCTACTTCTGTAAGACGTCTTGGTTTTGTTACTTCTGTTTGAATTGCATTTGCATAATTTAGGCGTCTGGATGATACAACTGGTTCCATCTCTTCAACAAGCGAATTCCATTGACCACACCCTGGACATTTACCCATATATTTTGGTGATTGATAACCACACTCTTGACATGTGAATTTTGTTTTCTTTTTAGCCATATCTTTTTATATTTCACTTCGCTTTCATCTATAAACATTTGACCTTCTCGTACAAGAAAGAGGGCTATCTCGTAGCCCTCTTAGTTTGTCTATACTTATTTTACCTTTTCAGCACTATGAATGACAAATGTTTCCCCTTCTACATCAAAGATAACTTTTTGTCCTTTCTCAATAGCACCTTTTAAAAGTTCTTCCGATAGTCTATCCTCTACATGCTTCTGAATTGCTCTACGTAGTGGACGAGCACCATATTCACGATCAAACCCTTTATCAGCAATAGCTGCAATCGCCCCTTCTGTTAATTGCAATTCAATTTCTTGTTCTTTTAAGCGATTCACTAACTGATTTACCATAAGAGTCACAATTTCTTGAATATGTTTTTTCTCAAGCATATGGAATACGATAATTTCATCAATACGGTTTAAGAATTCTGGACGAAATGCCTTTTTCAGCTCATCCATTACTTTACCTTTCATATCCGAATAATCACGGCTTTCATCTTGTACGTTAAATCCAAGATGTTTGTTACGTTTTAACGCCTCAGCACCAACGTTAGACGTCATAATAACAATCGTATTACGGAAGTCAACTGTACGTCCTTTAGAATCAGTTAAACGACCATCTTCCAATACCTGTAGTAAAATATTAAATACATCAGGATGCGCCTTCTCTACTTCATCTAATAGGACAACTGAATACGGCTTACGACGAACCTTCTCTGTTAATTGTCCGCCTTCTTCATACCCAACATATCCTGGAGGAGAACCAACTAAGCGAGAAGTTGAATGTTTCTCCATATACTCAGACATATCAATGCGAATCATTGCATCCTCATCACCGAACATAGATTCTGCCAATGCTCTTGCTAATTCTGTTTTACCTACACCTGTTGGTCCTAAGAAAATAAATGAACCAATTGGACGTTTCGGATCTTTCAGTCCTGCTCTTGCACGACGAACAGCTTTCGCTACAGCCACTACCGCTTCATCCTGGCCGATGACACGATCATGAAGAATGGATTCTAAGTTTAATAATTTATCAGTCTCTGTTTGTGCAAGTTTAGAAACAGGGATACGTGTCCATGTAGAAACGACATTTGCAATATCTTCTACCGTAACCTCTGAATTTTCTTTTCCTTGTTGTTCTTTCCACTGACGCTTTGTATCTTCCAATTTCTCACGTAAGCGTTGTTCCATATCACGTAAGGAAGCAGCCTTTTCAAACTCTTGACTTTGTACAGCCGCATCTTTTTCTTTTCGAATTTCCTCAAGCTTCACTTCAAGCTCTTTTAAGTTTGGTGGTGTTGTATAAGAACGTAAGCGAACCTTTGAAGCAGCTTCATCAATTAAATCAATTGCTTTATCTGGTAAGAAACGATCCGTAATATAACGATCGGAAAGTTTCACAGCTGCATCAATTGCATCATCTGTAATAGACACACGGTGATGGGCCTCATAACGATCGCGTAAACCTTTCAAGATTTGAGTTGATTCTTCTAGACTCGGCTCATCAACATGAATTGGCTGGAAACGTCTCTCTAAAGCTGCATCCTTTTCAATATATTTACGATACTCATCTAAAGTTGTCGCACCAATACATTGTAATTCTCCGCGTGCTAAAGATGGTTTTAAAATATTTGATGCATCGATTGCACCTTCTGCTCCACCTGCACCGATTAATGTATGAAGTTCATCAATAAATAGAATAATATTCCCTGCTTGACGTATTTCATCCATTACTTTCTTTAAACGATCTTCAAACTCACCACGATATTTCGTCCCAGCTACCACTGTTCCCATATCTAGTGTCATAACACGCTTATCTCTTAACGTTTCAGGAACTTCATTATTTACGATTTGCTGTGCTAACCCTTCAGCAATTGCTGTTTTACCTACACCAGGCTCTCCAATTAACACTGGATTGTTTTTTGTTCTACGGCTTAACACTTCAATTACACGTTGAATTTCTTTACTACGTCCAATAACAGGATCCAAACGATTCTCACGTGCAACAACTGTTAAGTCGCGCGCTAAACTGTCTAGTGTCGGTGTATTTGCATTTGTCGATGAACCACCTTGGTGACCTGAACTTGCTTCGTTACTTCCAAGAAGTTGTAACACTTGTTGTCTTGCTTTATTGAGGCTTACACCTAAATTATTTAATACACGTGCCGCTACACCTTCACCTTCACGGATTAAGCCAAGTAAAATATGTTCTGTTCCAACGTAAGAATGTCCTAGCTTACGCGCTTCATCCATAGACAATTCAATAACTTTTTTAGCACGAGGTGTATAATGTACAGTTTGAGAAGCTTCTGTTCCACGTCCAATTAACGCTTCTACCTCTTTTTGCACTTTCTCCGGGCTCAATCCAAGAGCAATTAACGCTTTTGCTGCAATTCCTTCACCTTCGCGTACAAGCCCAAGTAAAATATGTTCTGTTCCAATGTTATTATGCCCAATGCGAATTGCTTCCTCTTGAGATAAAGCTAATACTTTCTGTGCTCTTTCTGTAAATCTTCCAAACATCATAGAAATCGCCTCCTACTTGCGCTTAGTTTTTTTCAATACGTAATCGCTCACGGATTAAGGTTGCTCTTCGATAATCTCTTTCTTCTGGTCCTAAAGGTCCTCCTGCATATTGTTGTAAAATACCAGGTTGCGTAAGAACCATTAGCTCAGTCAAAATATTTCTCGATATACCTTTTATATATCCTAGATCAATACCGAGTCGTACATCCGATAAGCAAGTTGCCGCTTCTGCAGATTGAATTAAACGACTGTTTGCTAGTATACCGTAAGAACGATAAACCTTATCTTCAAGCTCAATACTCGAATTTTGTACAATTAATTCTCTGGCCAATTTTTCTTGTTGTATGATTTGCTGCATGACACTCTTTAAATCTGCAATAATATCTTCTTCGGATTTCCCTAGCGTCATTTGATTTGATACTTGAAATATATTACCTAACGCTTCGCTACCTTCACCGTATATTCCTCTTACTACTAAACCTAATTTTTGAATTACTTGTATAATACGGCTAATTCTTTTTGTTAAAACCAGCCCTGGTAAATGAATCATTACAGAAGCTCTTAATCCTGTACCAACGTTAGTAGGACAACTCGTAATATATCCAAGTGATTCATCAAAAGCATATTCAACCTCTTTTTCAATCCAATTATCTATTTGATTGGCGCTTTGAAGCGCCTTTGATAACTGTAGTCCTGGAAATAGGCACTGAATCCTAATGTGGTCTTCCTCATTAAGCATCACACTAATGTGTTCGCTTTCTGATAACAGACATGCTCCATATTCAGTCCCTGCTAGATTTGGACTAATTAAATGCTTTTCAACTAAAACTCTCCTTTGAAGAGGAGTTAATTCATTCATTTTTAATAGTCCAAACTTCCCAAAGGGCTCTACCGCTTTATTTATAAATTTCTTTTTAAATAATTCTTGAACCTTTTGAGCTTCCTCTTCGTTTTGCATAGTAGAAAATTGATATTGCTTAAAATTACGAGCCAAACGAATTCGACTACTTAAAACAATATCAGAATCAGGGCCATCCCCCTTCATCCATGGACTAATCGCTTCATTCATAATTTTGTCCAGTGACATAGAACTACTCCCCCTCTCTATGCTCACTAAGCTGAGTTTCAAGCCCTCGAATTTCATCTCTTACCTCAGCAGCTTTCTCAAACTCCTCATTCTGTACATATTGTTTCAGAATAAGTTTTAGTTCATCTAATTCTTTCTTTAAGTGGATATTTCCTTCCATTCGTTCCGGAATTTTTCCACAATGTTCTGTATGTCCACCATGAAGTCGCTTTAACAATGGGTTTAAGTGTCCTTTAAATGTATCGTAACAAGAAGCACAACCAAAGCGTCCCACCTTTGTAAAATGTTCATATGTCATCTTACAACCTGGACATCTTACTGTATTTGTATTTGAAAACCCGTTTTTTCCTTCTCCAAACATTGTTGATTCACCGTGTAATAAACCAGCAAATACATCATGAAATGAAAAGTTAGACTGTGATGATTGAAAGAAAGACGTATAGCCACTTTGCTCTGCACATTGCTCACAAAGATGAACTTCCGCCTTCTTCCCGTTGATTACTTTTGTATAATGTAAAGTTGCTGGTCTTATATTACAGTTTTGACAAGTCATCAATATCCCCACCTTTACAACAGGAACGATCTACCTCATGATACTTTTCATACATTACTAGATTGTCCTCTTTCCTTAATCCATTTAGATAAAAGTACATGCTCTTTTTCAAAACTTCTACAATATTTAACTGCCCTATCTTAATTATCATTCTTTTACAAAAGCTGTATTTATTTATATTTCAGTGTTCTTAACATTGCGCATAATATTCGAGCCCTAAGTTCATCTCGAGAAGGAATATCCATTGATAATACAGAACGATCTAGTACACTTAACATTAGTTTTGCTTCACGGCCTGTTATAATTCCCTCTTCTAATAAACGTATAATCATACTCTCTGCATTCCCTTGTGCAACGCTATGATCAATCATATGAAGCATTTGATCAATAATGTCTATATCATCATGCAGTTTGACTTTTATAATGCGAATGTAACCTCCTCCACCACGTTTACTTTCTACTACAAATCCTCTTTCTAATGTAAAACGGGTATTGATTACATAATTGATTTGAGATGGTACGCACTCGAAGCGATCCGCAATCTCATTTCTTTTGATTTCAATCACATTATTATTACTTAAGTCAATAACTTGCTTTAGATATTGCTCAATGATATCAGATATATTTCTCATTTATCCGCCACCTTTATTGACTTTGACTATCTTTGACTTTAATTATATACGTATTAATAAAATTTGCAACTCTTTTGCTTATTCACTATCCTAGCCACATTCCCCTGCATTTAATCAAAATAGTAATTATTTAAGCACATTTTTTTAATTACTATGGATTATAAAAGAAAATACGAAAAAACACGAGTCATTTGACTCGTGTTTAGTTGCTTGGCGACGTCCTACTCTCACAGGGACAAGGTCCCAACTACCATCGGCGCTAGAGAGCTTAACTTCCGTGTTCGGTATGGGAACGGGTGTGACCCTCTCTGCCATCATCACCAAACTATGAAGGCATATTCCTTCAAAACTAGATAACATTGCTTCATATTATATGGTTAAGTCCTCGATCTATTAGTATTCGTCAGCTCCACATGTCACCATGCTTCCACCTCGAACCTATCAACCTGATCATCTTTCAGGGATCTTACTAGCTTACGCTATGGGAAATCTCATCTTGAGGGGCTTCATGCTTAGATGCTTTCAGCACTTATCCCTTCCGCACATAGCTACCCAGCTATGCCCTTGGCAGAACAACTGGTACACCAGCGGTGCGTCCATCCCGGTCCTCTCGTACTAAGGACAGCTCCTCTCAAATTTCCTACGCCCACGACGGATAGGGACCGAACTGTCTCACGACGTTCTGAACCCAGCTCGCGTACCGCTTTAATGGGCGAACAGCCCAACCCTTGGGACCGACTACAGCCCCAGGATGCGATGAGCCGACATCGAGGTGCCAAACCTCCCGTCGATGGACTCTTGGGGGAGATAAGCCTGTTATCCCCGGGGTAGCTTTTATCCGTTGAGCGATGGCCCTTCCATGCGGAACCACCGGATCACTAAGCCCGACTTTCGTCCCTGCTCGACTTGTAGGTCTCGCAGTCAAGCTCCCTTATGCTTTGCACTCTACGAATGATTTCCAACCATTCTGAGGGAACCTTTGGGCGCCTCCGTTACACTTTAGGAGGCGACCGCCCCAGTCAAACTGCCCACCTGACACTGTCTCCCGGGTCGATAAGACCCGTAGGTTAGAATTTCAATACAGTCAGGGGTATCCCACCAGCGCTCCACCGAAGCTAGCGCTCCGGTTTCAATGGCTCCCGCCTATCCTGTACAAACTGTACCAAAATTCAATATCAGGCTACAGTAAAGCTCCACGGGGTCTTTCCGTCCTGTCGCGGGTAACCTGCATCTTCACAGGTACTATAATTTCACCGAGTCTCTGGTTGAGACAGTGCCCAAATCGTTACACCTTTCGTGCGGGTCGGAACTTACCCGACAAGGAATTTCGCTACCTTAGGACCGTTATAGTTACGGCCGCCGTTTACTGGGGCTTCAGTTCAGAGCTTCGCTTACGCTAACCCCTCTCCTTAACCTTCCAGCACCGGGCAGGTGTCACCCTATACTTCGCCTTACGGCTTCGCAGAGAGCTGTGTTTTTGCTAAACAGTCGCTTGGGCCTATTCACTGCGGCTTTCCGTTAAGAAAGCACCCCTTCTCCCGAAGTTACGGGGTCATTTTGCCGAGTTCCTTAACCAGAGTTCTCTCGCACACCTTAGGATTCTCTCCTCGCCTACCTGTGTCGGTTTGCGGTACAGGCACCTTTTATCTCGCTAGAAGCTTTTCTTGGCAGCGGGGAATCAAAGACTTCGCTCCATAAGGAGCTTCCCCATCACAGCTCAGCCTTCACGATAAGCGGATTTGCCTACTTATCAGCCTAACTGCTTGGACGTGCACAACCAATCGCACGCTTCTTCTATCCTTCTGCGTCCCTCCATTGCTCAAACGATAAAGAGGTGGTACAGGAATATCAACCTGTTGTCCATCGCCTACGCCTGTCGGCCTCGGCTTAGGTCCTGACTAACCCTGAGCGGACGAGCCTTCCTCAGGAAACCTTAGGCATTCGGTGGACGGGATTCTCACCCGTCTTTCGCTACTCATACCGGCATTCTCACTTCTAAGCACTCCACCAGTCCTTCCAGTCTGACTTCACTGTCCTTAGAACGCTCCCCTACCACTGATACCATTCGGTATCAATCCGCAGCTTCGGTGGTGTATTTAGCCCCGGTACATTTTCGGCGCAGAGTCACTCGACTAGTGAGCTATTACGCACTCTTTAAATGGTGGCTGCTTCTAAGCCAACATCCTAGTTGTCTAAGCAACTCCACATCCTTTTCCACTTAATACACACTTTGGGACCTTAGCTGGCGGTCTGGGCTGTTTCCCTTTTGACTACGGATCTTATCACGCAGTCTGACTCCTAAGGATAAGTCATTGGCATTCGGAGTTTGACTGAATTCGGTAATCCGATGAGGACCCCTAGTCCAATCAGTGCTCTACCTCCAAGACTCTTACACTTAAGGCTAGCCCTAAAGCTATTTCGGGGAGAACCAGCTATCTCCAGGTTCGATTGGAATTTCTCCGCTACCCACACCTCATCCCCGCACTTTTCAACGTGCGTGGGTTCGGGCCTCCATTCAGTGTTACCTGAACTTCACCCTGGACATGGTAGATCACCTGGTTTCGGGTCTACGACCACGTACTAAACGCCCTATTCAGACTCGCTTTCGCTGCGGCTCCGCCTCTTCAGCTTAACCTCGCACGGGATCGTAACTCGCCGGTTCATTCTACAAAAGGCACGCCATCACCCGTTAACGGGCTCTGACTATTTGTAGGCACACGGTTTCAGGATCTCTTTCACTCCCCTTCCGGGGTGCTTTTCACCTTTCCCTCACGGTACTGGTTCACTATCGATCACTAGGGAGTATTTAGCCTTGGGAGATGGTCCTCCCAGATTCCGACGGAATTTCACGTGTGTTCCGCCGTACTCAGGATACATTCAAGAGAGAACGAAGTTTCGACTACGGGGTTGTTACCCTCTACGACGGACCTTTCCAGGTCGCTTCGTCTAC